>PSRM01000095.1 GCA_003176045.1 Verrucomicrobiota bacterium
CGCGAACCTGTCATGGGTTCCCGACGCGCCGAAACGGAGTTCGGCGCTCCGCCCCGCTCTGACTGAGGCCTTACCGCATTTGAGCTAATGAGGGTTGACACGTTCGCCGATTGGTGTAATTTTACCCTCGCAATGCGATTTAAGACTCAACCGAATTCAATTCAGACACATGGCGACGTCGCCGTTGGTCTGATGCCGTGGTCGTACCGACCGATTTTTGTCGGCGGCTACCGGCGAAGCGGGTGGAGTTTGCAAAATTCATGAAGTAAAAAACAGATTTCGAAACGAACCCACCCGCTGAAAGGCGGGTGGGTTTTTTGTTTTAGGAAAATGCCGACGGAGCGCCGCGCGAGGGCACGCGGCCTACAAGGCGAGACCAGTGTTCCTGTAGGCCGGGTGCCCTCACCCGGCGCTCTGCGGTCGGAAAGGTAAGTGAATGAATGAAAACAAGCACAGTGTGTTATCGAACCTGCGCGAATTGCCACGCGGGGCGTGGATACTTTTTTTCGGCACGTTCCTGAACAAATTCGGCACGTTCGTCCTTCCATTTCTGGCCATTTACATGACGAGCCTTGGCTATTCGGCGAGCGAGAGCGGACTGGCAATTGGGGCCTACGGTTGCGGCACGCTGATTGCCGCGCTGGTCGGCGGTTACCTGGCCGATTGGCTGGGGCGTCGCAAGACGATCGCTCTCTCGATGTTTTCCGGTGCGGCGGCGATGCTGTTGCTATCGCAAGCGCGGAGCCTGCCAGCGATCATCTCGATGGCCTGTCTAACAGGTTTAACCGGCGAGTTATATCGGCCGGCCTCCAGCGCCTTGCTGGCCGACCTGGTTCCCGCCGGCAAACGTGTCACCGCGTTCGCGGCGTTTCGTATTGCGTTTAATGCCGGGTGGGCATTTGGCCCGGCGACGGCCGGATGGCTGGCCAAACATTCGTTTCAATGGCTGTTCCTGGGTGACGCGGCAACATCGCTCTTGTTTGGGATCGTGGCTTGGTTTGCGCTTCCGGCCGGTGTGCGTGGAATGTCCGCGGGCAATGCGCTCGGCGACACCATTCGTGTGGTGCGCGAGGACGTTCGATTTCGGCAGATCCTGATCGCTGCGTTCACTGCCTTACTGGTGTTCATGCAAATATTTTCGAGCATGAGCCTGCTGGTGAGCAAAAGCGGGTTTTCGCCGTCGGTCTATGGAACTTTGCTATCGCTCAATGGCGTGCTGGTGGTGTTATTTGAATTGCCGATGACGATTGTTTCACGGCGGTTTCATCCGCGGCATGCGATTGCGATTGGTTATTTGCTGATCGGCGTTGCCTTCGCGTCGAACCTGCTGCCGCGCACGATCGGGACTTTGACTCTCACGCTGATCATTGCTACCTGCGGTGAGATGATGGCGATGCCTGTGGCCAGCGCTTACGTGGCCGATTTGGCGCCTGCGAATCGCCGCGGACTCTACATGGGAACCTGGGGATTGACAGGCTCATTGGCATTCATTTTCGGACCGAGTTTGGGAATGATGCTGTTCGCCGCAAACCCGACGGTGTTGTGGGCGCTGTGCGGCGTACTAGGCATAACGGCAGCCATAATTATTTCGCGCGAATGGGAAATTCGAAACAGCGGCAATACCGTCCGACAAGGCGTGATTAAGAGTGGGTTAAGACAGGAGGATGCGCGCGAACCATTCCCCTCACTCTAAGGAGGGCGACGTTGCCCCACCAGATTTCATTGTCTGCAAAAGAAGAAGTTGCATGCGGACGGACCTTGTTAGCCTATCCCGTCGGTGGTACGCTCGTCGTAATGCGACCCCTTCGGCATTCCATTAACGTCACATCGGATGGGTACTGCGATTATCGTGTAAAAATCTTGCAGGAATACTTGCATCGTCGCGTGGTCGAGAACCTCCACCAGGCCGATGCCTTATGACAAAGAATTCGTACCACAAAGAAACCAAACTGACCCGCCGCCAGTTCCTGCGCCACTCGGCAGGTGTGAGCACCAGTGTAATGGTTTTGCCCGGAGCGGTGCTTGGCTTGCACGGAGCTCCCTCCGCCAATGAGAAGTTGAACATCGCCGGTATTGGTATCGGCGGCCAGGGCGCAGAAGACCTCAGGCACATGGAGAACGACAACATTATTGCGTTGTGCGACGTCGACCAGGGGCACGCAGCGCATGTGTTCAAACGTTACCCCAAGGCCAGGGCCTTTACCGATTACCGGAAGATGCTGACGGAAATAAAGGAAATCGATGGGGTGGTGATTGCGACGCCCGATCACCATCATTTTGCCGCGGCGATGACCGCCATCAAACACGGGAAACATGTCTATTGCGAAAAACCGCTAACCCATTCGCTTTGGGAGGCCCGGCAGTTGGCCAAAGCTGCTCGGGATGCCAAGGTCGCCACCCAAATGGGCAACCAGGGCCAGGCCTCCGAAGGAACCCGGCGCCTTTGCGAGTACGTCTGGTCCGGCATCCTCGGTCCCATCCGCGAGGTCCACATCTGGACGGACCGGCCCTCCAACGGCTTGTTCAACGAATACTGGTCTCAAGGGGTCAACCGCCCCGCCGAGGCCCCACCTGTGCCCGCCGGCCTGGATTGGGATTTGTGGGTCGGGCCGGCACCGATGCGGCCTTATCACCCGGCCTATCTACCGTTTAAGTGGCGAGGCTGGTGGGATTTCGGCACCGGGGCGTTGGGCGACATTGGTTGCCATTCGATGGATCCGGTGTTCCGGGCGCTGAAACTGGGTGCGCCGATAACCGTGCAGGCCTCCTCAACCCGGGTGAATACTGAGACATTTCCACTGGGGTCGATGGTGACTTATGAATTTCCGGCCCGCTCTTCTGAGGTTCAGGCCAACAATCTGCATGTGCGCGGCCTGACCGGCCCCAGCGCAGGCGGACTCGCGATGCCGGCTTGCAAACTGACGTGGTATGACGGCGGGTTGCGTCCGCCGCGTCCGGAAGGTTTGCCGGAAGGCAAACTCATGGGAGACAATGGACGGCTGCTCATTGGTGAAAAGGGATTTGTCCTGGGCCGAGTGGACAATGGCATTTATCCGGAATCATGCGCCAAAGCGGCTAAGGAGGTGTCTGAGAGCATTCCGCGTTCGCCCGGACATCATCAGGAGTGGCTCGATGCCTGCAAAGGCGGCAAGCCGGCCGGTTCGTATTTCGATTGGGCTGGGCCGTTGGCCGAGACGGTGCTTCTGGGCAATGTGGCCTTGCGAGTAAAGCTTCGTGAGGACCTTACTCTGCGCGAATTGCGCTGGGACGCGGCGAAGTTGGAGTTTACGAATTTGGGAGATGCCAACCAATTCATCCGGCGCGAATTCCGGCCGGGGTGGGTGGACTAATCACCTGGAAGAGCCTCGAATCGAGGTTTGTTTTTTGAACTGACGCCCGTTACTATTTCGCGGTTGTTGATGAAAACATTCGCTGAACTGAATTTTCCGGGCCGGCTGATTGCTGTGGAGGGCCTCGATGGATCGGGTAAGTCGACGCAGATCTATTTGCTCAAACGCTGGCTGGAACAGCAGGAGTTGAAGGTCTATTTCAGCGAATGGAACTCGTCTGAGCTGGTCAAAGCTGCCACCAGCAAAGGAAAGAAACGCGAACTGCTCACGCCGACTACTTTCAGCCTCATTCATGCCACGGATTTTGCAGATCGTTACGAGCGCCATCTGGTGCCGCTGCTGCGCGCCGGCTATATCGTGCTGTGTGACCGCTACATCTTCACGGCTTTTGCCAGGGACGTCGTAAGGGGTTGCCCGCCAGAGTGGGTGCGGGGCCTTTACAACTTCGCCGCGCTGCCGGACATGACCTTTTTCTTTAAGGCAGACCTGGAAGTATCGCTGCAACGTATTCTGGAAGGACGTCCACAGTTGAAATACTTCGAAGCCGGCATGGACTTGCGCCTCTCGGCTGATCCCTATGAGAGTTTTCGAATATTCCAGGGCCGGATGCTGGAACAATACCTGGCCATGAGCGCGGAGTTCCGATTTGTGGTAATGGACGCCAACCAGTTGGTCGAGAAGCAGCAGGGGATTGTGCGCGAACTGGTCGCGCAGAGGGTGAAGCTCGATGACTTCCGCCGCGCCAACCATGCACCCGCGCCGCCCGTTTCGAAAGAGTTGCCCAAACGGTTCAAGCGCGAAGAGCCGGAAGAGACGGTGGCCTAGATAATGCTTATGTCTCTGTTTCACGTTTCACGTTTCACGTTTCACTTTTGAAACCGCGCAACCAAATCCTGGTCCCGCAGCCCAGCCGCCGGCGCTATTACGGCTACGGAATTCCGGGAGTTGACCTGAGCGCGCTGGCGGGCAAGCTCATCGTGGTCGAGGGCGCAGACGGTTCGGGGCGCTCGACACAGATCGCTTTGCTGGTGGAATGGCTCGAAGGTGGCGGCCATGCCACGGTGCAGGTCGGCCTTAAGCGCTCAACGCTTGTGAGTGAGGAACTCGAGCAGGCACAAGAAGGAAACATCCTGAGCCGCACGACGTTGAGTCTTTTTTATGCGACGGACTTTGCGGACCAATTGGAGAACATCATTCTGCCTGCGCTCAAAGCAGGCTTCATTGTGCTTGCCGATCGCTATATTTACACACTGATGGCGCGCGACCTGGTGCGGGGAATGGATTCGACCTGGCTCAAGAATCTCTACGGGATTGCTCTGGAACCGGACGCCGTTTTTTATCTGAATGTGCCGCCGGAACAACTGGTGCAGCGCACATTCGCCAAAAATACCGCGCTCGATTATTGGGAAAGCGGGATGGATCTGGGGCTGTCACGGGACATGTTCGACAGCTTCATGAAATATCAGACCGCGATGCACAAGACGTTCCGCGAACTGCAGAGGACGTACGATTTCACGATGGTGGACGGAACTCGCACGGCGGATGCCATTAATGCTGAGTTGCGCAAAAAAATCAGCGCGGTGTTGGCCGGAAAATGAAACGCGTTCGGAGTGCGGCGACATGTCGCCGCTTTCACACTCCGCGACATGTCGCGGAGTTCCAAAGCGCGGACATGTCCGCGCACTCCAAAGGTTGCGCTGAGTCCAGTGGCCGATTCAGAATCTGCGACAGAATAGTCAGGTTATTTAATGTATGGCCGAAGTTAGCACAAAACCCGAATACCTGCTGGGCGTTGACCTGGGCGGGACGAAGATCCTGGCCGGGGTTTTTACGCGCTCGCTCGAATGTGTCGCCACGGCCAAGCTGAGCACCAAACCTCAGCGCGGCGTTGAGGCTGTGATCGAGCGCGTGGCCCGCTGCGCCAAAGACGCCGTAGATGAGGCGGAACTCACCATGGCCCAGCTTGCAGGCCTCGGCGTGGGCGCGCCGGGCGCGGTTGACTTCGAGTCCGGCAAGGTGATTTTTGCTCCGAACCTTCCCGGTTGGAAGGACGTTCCCTTCAGAACCAGCCTGGAAAAACAGTTAGGCATTCCGGTGTTCGTGGAGAACGACTGCAACGTAGCCACTTTAGGCGTGTATGTCGCCGAACTTAAATCCAAGCCCCGCAGTATGGCAGGCATCTTCGTGGGAACGGGCATCGGGGGCGGGATCATCATCAATAATGAACCCTACAGTGGTTTCTCTCACACGGCCGGCGAGGTCGGCCACATGACTCTCTCTGTCAACGGCCCCAAATGTGGCTGCGGCAACAAGGGGTGCTTTGAAGCGCTCGCCAGCCGCACCGCCATCTTTCAACAGATCAAGGCCGGCATCAAAGAGGGCCAGAAAACGCTCTTGACTGACATACTCGGCGATGATCTCGAAGATCTGCGCAGCGGCGATCTGCGAAAAGCCATCCGGCGCGGGGACAAATTTGTCGAACGCATTGTTAATGACGCTGCTCAATTCATCGGAATCGGAACTGCAACCATTGTAAATCTACTGAACCCGGAAATTGTCGTGCTCGGCGGAGGAGTCATCGAGGCCCTACAGGACGAAATCATGAGTGAGATTTTGGATACCGTAAAAGATCATGCAATGCCCGGCTCGCTCAAAGGGGTGGAAATTCGGGCTTCTAAACTGGGCGACAACGCGGGAATTACGGGTGGGGCGGTGCTGGCGAGGCGAGAGGTGAAATGAATCGGCACGCCCGAAACGTGAAACGTGATCCGAGAGCCACTGGTTCCTTGCTGCCTTCCACTGCGTCTGAGGACAGGCAACCTTGACCAAACCCACTCAGCCGGGCTATTTTATTTTTGAATGAGTGACCTGGAGTTGAGAGAACTGATTGCAAGAGTGGACAGAAATCTGGAGCAGAGCAACCTCAGAATGGAAAAGAGGCATGCCGAGACGGAGGCCGTGGTGAAGCAAACGAACCGGCAGTTGGGTGAATTGGGAAACAAATTCGGCTTCTACACCGAAGGATTGGCGTTCGAATCGGTGAAAAGAATCCTGCGTACGAAATTTCACGCTGATAACATCCTGTATTGTTCTCTGGTCTATAGAGGAAACCGCTCCGAGGAGTACGATGTGCTCGGTATCCGCAACGGTGTTCACAATGAAATCTATTGCGTGGAAATCAAGAGCCGGCTCGATCATGACAGCAATTCTCATTTTGACGGGGCGGGACGTGGGCGGGCGGGCAGTGCAGCGAGGAGAGACTCAGGCGCGGACA
>PSRM01000208.1 GCA_003176045.1 Verrucomicrobiota bacterium
GACAACGATTTGGTCCAGCACCTATCCGGTTCCGTCCGAGCCGCAACAGATCCCGGTGGGCCGGCCAATCGCTAATACCCAAATGTACGTGGTGGACCACAACGTGCAGCCGGTAGCGGTGGGTGTTACGGGCGAGTTGCTGATTGGCGGGGCCGGCGTGGCGCGCGGGTACCTGGGCCGGCCCGAACTAACGGCAGAGAAATTTGTGCCAAGCCCATTTGCGGCGAGCGGGACGAACCGGCTCTATCGCACGGGCGACCTCGCGCGTTTCCTGCCGGACGGCAATATCGAACTGCTGGGCCGAATAGATCACCAGGTCAAGATCCGCGGCCATCGCGTCGAGTTGGGAGAGATTGAGACTCGGCTTAACGAGCATCCCACTGTGAGCGACAGCGTGGTGGTGGCCCATGAAACCGGCGAAGGCCACAAGCAACTGGTGGCATACGTGATCCCGCGGAAAGGAGAAAAACCAGCGCCAAACCAGTTGCGCCGCTACGCCGGCGAAAAGCTGCCGGATTACATGTTGCCGTCCAAAGTGGTATTCCTGGCCGCTTTCCCACAAACGCCAAACCGGAAGATTGACCGCAAAGCATTGGCGGCAATGGAACCCGGCGAGGGGACACCTGAGCATGAGTACGATCCGCCCGGCACGGCCGTGGAGACGGCGATGGCTGAATATTGGCGGGAGCTGCTCACGGTTCCTCGCGTCGGGCGACACGACAACTTTTTCGAACTTGGAGGGGATTCCTTGCTGGCGTTGCACCTGGCAGCGTGGGTACGCGACCAGTACGAAGTGGATCTGCCGCTCCGCAGTCTGTTCGAGCACCCGACGGTTGCAGGCTTGGCGGCAGAAATTGAGGCGCGAACCTGGTCGGCCGCAGCGCCTCCGAGGCTCGCGGCCGCCGCCGACCGTGAGGAGGTCGAGATCTGAAAGCGGCGGTGATCCTCGAAGAGTTTCGCAGCCGCGGGATGCAGGTCTGGGCGGACGGCGAGAGCCTGCGCTGCAGCGCCCCGGTCGGCACGCTCACAGCCGATCTGCGCCAGACCCTGCGCCAGAATAAACCGGAAATCCTGGCCTTTCTCCGCTCGGCCGATTCTGTTGCCAGGCAGTCCTCCGCGATTGTCTCCATCCAATCCCAAGGCAGCCTCCCGCCAATTTTCGGGACGGCCGGCCACAACGGTGACGTATTCTGTTACCGCGCCCTGGCGCACCACTTGGGTGCTGACCAGCCATTATTTGGTTTGCGGCCGCCGGGTCTGGACAGTGATACGCCGCCGCTTGACCGTGTCGAGAAATTGGCCGCTTATTTCGCCGCCGAAATCCGCGCGTTCCATCCGCAGGGGGAATTTGTAATCGCAGGTTTTTGCGCTGGGGGAGCGGTGGCGTTCGAATTGGCCCGGCAATTGGAGGCAGCAGCCGCCGCGCCCAATTTTTTGGCTCTTTTCGGGGCGCCTTATGTGACTTCATATCGGCGCTGGCCGAAACTGCGAAGATGGCTGGTTGCCCAGGTGCAACGCGTTGTGCGCCATACCCGCGCACTGGTTTGCCTGTCCGGGGCGGAGCGGCGAGCGTATTTGGCTGAACGGCTTGGGAACCGCAGCGCACCGACCCCCACGCACCGCTCCACCGCGCTTGAAACCGCTCTGCGGCGACGGGCGCAAGTTGAGCGCGCCACTTTCGCGGCGCTGCGGCGGTATAATCCAGGCAGGTTCACAGGGCGGCTAAAGCTGTTTCTGCCCAGCAGGGAATGGGTTCACTCCAGTGACCTGCCTCTGCGCTGGCGCCAATTGGCCGAGCAGGTCGAGGAATTCTACGGCCCGGACGGCTGCCTCACCGACCTCATGCTGCTTGAGCCCTACGCAGCCACCTTCGCCGAGCTCTTCACCCACTGCTCTTAATCTCAATCTTTCTCTTAATCTTAATCCCGAATTTGGAGTAATCGCCCCATTAAATGATGGGATTTATGTACTTTAGCTTTCTGCCCCATGAGCAAGACAGATGCTCTGCCCATCGGGCCTCCAGAAGCCCCAGCGCATGTCCTGGTTCGCGGGGCTAACATTCGTTCGCCTTTGACTCGGAACACCATCGTTCACGTGGCCGAATTCGGCGCTCCTTACCCAGGCAGTTTCATTGCGGCTCTGCGGGCTCTGGGTGTGTGCCTCGGTCGGGCCGAATTGCGCCAGATTCTCGTCCTGCCGGCCAGAGCCAGGCAAAGGCACTGGGCCGCTGACTGGCAGATGCAGGATGAATTGCCGCTTTTCTTTCTCTCACCAGGCTCGCTCTGGAAGCGGGCCGGGGAAGTGGCCGCAATCGCCCTGCGGCAAGGCGCGCTCCTGGTGCATGGCCATTTTTGTCCCGCAGATTGGCTCACCTGGTTTGCGCTGCTGCGCCTGCGATCCAACCCGCTCCGCAGGCAGCCCCCGCCTCTCCTCGTCTGGCACTATCATTCGTCTCCGACCAGCGCCGGCTTTGCAAGATCTCTCCTGGGTCCGCTCAAGTACCGCCTCTTAAGCCGCTCGATCCATCATGTCGCTGTGAGTGAAGGCATTCTAAAAGCCATGTTGGCTCGCGGCGTTCCCGCAAACCTTTGTCGTCTGGTTTTGAACGGAATCAACCTGCAACGCGCGACCGCTCCAGCGAACCCTCGGGCTCAAGTGCGCTCGGATCTCGCGCTTGGTGAACAGCAAACGGCCTTTCTGCTGTTCGGCCACGACCCTGAACGCAAAGGCGTTGATCTCGCTCTTAAAGCCGCCGCCGGCGTCTTCAATGAGTTTCCCGATATCGCCCTGGTCATCGTCGGCCAGGAAAAAATGCGCCGCTATGTGCGCGAACGACTGGGAAATGCTCAGCCTGCCTGGTTGCGGCTGGCCGAGCCACGTGAAGCTGTGGCTGATTACTACAACGCGGTCGAATTCTTTCTCTCCCCCAGCCGCAGTGAAGGCCTGCCTTTCGCCGTGTTGGAGGCCCTTGCCAACCGGTTGCCAGTGATCAGCAGCGACATTCCCGGCATGGAATGGGCGCGAGGACTTGAGGCAGTCCGCCTCTGCCCATCCGGCGATGCTGCATCGCTCGCTCGCCAGATGAGACAGCTTTTGGTTGAACCCGCCGAAGCCCTGGAAGCGCCGGCCCTAAGGGCTCGTGACTACGTCCGCGAGCATCACTCCACGGAGGTTTGGGCGCGCGAGATGCTGCGCGTTTACTCAAGTCTGATTAACGATAGCGCCCCGTGAGGAAACGCGGCCAACAAGGCCCTTTAGGCCGTTCCTCACCCTGAACCCTGAACCCTATCTCAGGTTCGCAGTAACGCGGCATTCCGGATATTTATTTGCGCAATTAGGCCCTAATTGATTGCGTAAACCGTATAGAATCGCTGGTTTACTCCACTAGTCGTGGTGTCGGTCCAGGAACTCGAAGTGTCAGTCGCAGTAATGTCGCCACTTATGTCGGTCCAGGTCGAGGCGCCCAAAGTGCTTTTATAGGCCACGCGGTAGATTGTACCGATGATGCTGTCCCACGAAAGAATTATCCCAGTCAGCGTTTTGTGAATGTGTAGTGTGGGGGGAGGCGTGGATGTCGTGCTACTTTTAATAGTGAGCGTTGCAGTCGTTGTTGTCCCAAGGTTATACGAAGGGTCGGCGGATAACGTAAATGTGGCAGTTTCGGGGTTGGCCCGCGTCGAATTTGTCCTCGCGCAGATGTTCATTGCGTAGGAAGCTGCGCCGGCCGGGATCGTGATCGCGGTCGGCATATCGCCCTGCGGCACACGATAGTAGTCGTTCCATTTCACCGCAGTCCCGCCGAGCGTGTAATTCACTGTCAGGCTGGAGGCGGTGCTGCCTGTCCGCGTGAAGGTTATAACCCCATAATTGGTGCTGCCGATGCCCGTGGTGGACACGGTGGCCACAACGCTGACAGTGGGCAGCGACGGCAGTAATGATCCTGCATAGACGCAGGGGCCAAGATCCCAGGCTCCGGTGGCTGGCCGCGGATTCCCTTGCATATCATTCGTGC
Source organism: Verrucomicrobiota bacterium (assembly GCA_003176045.1). Taxonomy (GTDB): domain Bacteria; phylum Verrucomicrobiota; class Verrucomicrobiia; order Limisphaerales; family UBA8199; genus PSRM01. The sequence continues at coordinate 4,013 of PSRM01000208.1, forward strand.
ATGAGGAGTAGAGATTCAGCCCCAACTGGATAGCTGGCGACCCGGCCAACAAATGCGGGTCCAGCCCGGTGGCGGTCTCATTCGCCAGAAGTGGGTCGCTGTAAGTCGCCACACCCAGGTTGTAACTATAAGTCGAGCCGCCGTCGCTGAAATTATAATTTCCATAGCCGTTGCCGAAGAAGTCGTTGTTGTTAACGACCACACCGCTGCCCGTCGCGGCGTAAGAGCCAATCCCGTAGTGGGCGTTATTAAGGAAGATATTGTTCTTAATATCTACCCCGCTCAAGGCCTGCCAAAGAATGATTCCATTGGCCCCGTTCAAAGCGAGCACATTGTTATAGACCTTCATACCGCTGACGGTCGTGTAACCGGCAACCTGCAGTCCGTTGCCCGCATTCGAAAAAACCGAGTTATTGATCATCTGCTCGTTTTGGCCGCAGAGATATAAACCGTGATCCAGAGTGCTGCGCCCATTGTGATCAATGGTGTTGCACATATAAATATTCCCGCTGGTTCCCTGCGACGAGTAGATGCCCGAGCCGCCGTCGGTGATGGGGCTGGACGGGGTCCCGTTATCATGGATATGGCAGTTAAGGATTTGATTACCGTTGCCATAGACGTCAATGCCGGTCTTGGGAGAATTCCTGATCTCAAATCCATCCACTACATTGTAGCTGCCATCAATATAAAACCCGGACTCGCCATCCGAAAGATTCTGCCGGTCAATAATTGCCGCTCCCTTGGTCTGCGACCTCAGCACGATGGGGCTGGAGGCCGTTCCGCTGGCCCCAAGGTGAATCCCCCAACCGCTGGTGTAATCGGTGTAAACTCCTGGCGCCACCAGGATCGTCGCGCCGGGAGCCGCCAGGCTGTAGGCGTGCGTTATCGTCCGGAATGGCTGTGCGGCTGTTCCGGGATTGGAATCGCTGCCCGTCGTGGACACATACAACGTGCCGCTCTGGGAAACTGTCACTCCATAGGCGCAGGGACCCAAATCCCAGGCTCCGCTGGTTGGACGAGCGTTCCCTTGGATATCAGTCGTGAATGTCGAGTAGAGATTCAACCCCGACTGAATGGCTGGCGACCCAGCCAGCAAATGCGGGTCCAACCCGGCGGCAGTCTCATTAGCCAGAAGCGGGTCGGTGTAAGCCGCCGCGCCCAGGCTGTAACTATAAGTCGAGCCGCCGTCGCTGAAATTGTAATTTCCGTAGCCATTGCCGAAGAAGTCGTTGTTGTTAACGACGACACCGCTGCCGGTCGCCGCGTAAGAGCCAATCCCGTAGTGGGCGTTGTTAAGGAAGATATTGTTCTTTATATCTACGCCACTCAATGCCTGCCAAAGAATGATTCCATTGGCCCCATTCAATGCGAGCACATTGTTATAGACCTTCATGTTGCTGACGGTCGTGTAACCGGCAACCTGCAGACCGTTGCCCGCGTTTGAAAAAATTGAGTTATTGATCAGTTGTTCGTTTTGGCCGCAGAGATATAAACCGTGATCCAGAGTGCTGCGCCCGTTGTGATCAATGGTGTTGCACATATAAATATTCCCGCTGGTCCCTTCTGAGGAGTAGATGCCCGACCCCCCATCCGTGATGGGGCTGGACGGGGTCCCGTTATCATGGATATGGCAGTTCAGGATTCCATTATTGTTGCCGTACACGTCGATGCCGGTCCTGGGAGAATTCCTGATCTCAAATCCGTCCACGATGTTGTAGCTGCCATCAATATAAAACCCGGACTCGCCATCCGAGAGGTTTTGCCGGTCAATAATTGCCGCCCCCTTGGTCTGCGACCTCAGCACGATCGGGCTGGAGGCTGTCCCGCTGGCTCCAAGGTGGATCCCCCAGCCGCTGGTATAATCGGTGTAAACCCCTGGCGCCACGAGGATCGTCGCGCCGGCACCCGCCAGGCTGTAGGCGTGCGTTATCGTCCGGAACGGCTGCGCCGATGTTCCGGGATTGGAATCACTGCCTGCGGTGGACACATAGTATGTTGCGCCCTGGGAGCTGATCCCAGCCAACGTTAAACTCAGAAACAATAGCTTATGAAAACTAACCTCAATTCTCATGCCCACGAGTTTGGTGTTCCCCAACCAAACCCGTAAGTGACCGCCGTCCGATCTTGCTGTCAGTACACAGCCCTTGGATTTGTCAGTGTCTATCCGACGAATCCAGACCGGAGTCGCGGACGGCCTCGTCCGCATTCAGGTGTCAGGTGTTGGGATCGGAAGCGGATTAAAACGTTAAAAGGTTAAAACGTTAAAACGTGACGCGCGGAAGGCGAGAAGCAGGCCGCAGGGGTTTACGCCAGGGGGTGGTTTATCCGTCCCAGCGTCCCAGGCCCGGTGAATACGAGTGATTTTGCGCTTTTTAGCCGTCCCATGATCCTTCCCTGGGACGGATGGATCCGTCCCAGCGGTTCACAGTTCACATCCCTCCTCTTCCCCCATCCCCTCTACCCCCTTTGGAGCCGTGACAGCGTGACAACCCGCATTTTACTGGGCTTTTTTCGCGGTTTACCCGTGACAAAACCCGTGCCAGACCGGTGACCGAGCCGTGACAGAACAGAATTCCTGCCGCCTCGTTGCATTACAGCTCGCCGCGCTTCGGGAAAAAGCTGGCCTGTCCCAGTAGGAGCTTGCGAGAAAGTTGAAAACTTCCCAGCAGCAGATCAGCCGCCACGAGTCCCCTTCCAGTCGCATCCAGTCCAAGCCAATCGCAGGGGAGGGGGCGGCGACAAAACTTAGTCGAAAACTCAGTCGAAACCCTTTCCCATCTGCCATGTTTTATCTGCCTTTGCCTTGCGCCTTTGCGCCTTTGCGTCTTTGCGTTAATTCGGTGCTCAAGCTTTGATTGAACTTTGAACATTGAACTTTGAACTTTCGACCAGTGGGCCTTTATCCCATTGAAGCAAGCCTCGGTCGCACAGAAAGTGAAATCAGCGGTTGATGACTGAGAACACGGGAATCCCGAAAACCTTGAGCACCCGACACCGATTTCCCGAGTTGGACCTGCTCCGCTTTCTGGCGGCGTGCAGCGTGATGTTATTCCATTACACGTTCCGCGGCCCGGAGGATCACGCCTGGCCGGGCCATTTTCCGCACATAGGCCAAATTTTCAAATATGGTTACCTCGGCGTGGATGTTTTCTTCATTCTGAGCGGCTTCGTTATCCTGCTCACCGCCTGGCAAAAAGATGCCGTCGCCTTCACTATCGCTCGAATGGTGAGGCTTTACCCGGCGTACTGGACCTGCGTTACCCTGACGACGGTCGCCCTCCTTTTAGCCGGCAACAATCTTCACAGGCTTACGCCAGGCCAGTACTTGGCCAATCTCACCATGCTACACAGCTTTTTCGGAATTAGGGATGTTTCTGGCGTGTACTGGACGTTGGCGGTTGAATTGAAATTCTATTTTATCATTTTTTTGGTGCTGGCCGCCCGGCAAGTTCAGCGCATCGGTTATATCCTGGGTGGCTGGCTACTTGCCTCCATTCTGCTCTCGCTGGGCGGGACTGGGGGAGTCGCCAGGTTCTTTCTGTTTCCGCAGTGGAGTTCCTATTTCATTGCCGGGGCGATGTTCTTTTTAGTCCACCGTGACGGCCCGGACGTTTACAAGCTTTGCGTGATCGCCCTTTGCTACGTAATCTCGCTGGGCTATGCCCTCAATCTGCTGCCATGGAGGGCCACTCACATCAATCAAATTACGACCGCCGCACCGGTGCTGGTTGCGTTGCTGACATTTTTCTATCTTGTGTTTCTCGCGATCTCGCTGAATCGGCGAGCCGGCAGCAGCTCCTCCAGGGTGTTCTACGTCCTCGGATTGCTCACCTATCCCCTGTATCTGATCCATCAAGACATTGGTTATATTTTGCTGCGTCGAGCGCCTGCCGCGCTTGGCAGGGACATTATTTTGCTATTGGTGATAGCCGCCATAATTGGGCTCTCGGGGCTCATTCACTACTTTCCCGAAAAATGGCTCGCCTTTCATTTGAACCGCTCCTTGCTCGCCGCCCAAAAAATCGCTGTCACAGGCCTATCGCGAGCAGGGCGCCGCGTGAGGGCACGCGGCCTACAAATGAAAACCGGTGCTCCTGTAGGCCGGGTGCCCTCACCCGGCGCTCCGGGGTGTGAAATATTCGGGCTGAAGCCTTCCTCCGCTCCCGTTCCGGTTATGGGTTCGACCGCGGTCCCGCCCGACGCCCTCCATCGCGAAACACCAAACCCAACACCCGGCGGCGCTAGCCGCTCTGCAGGAGCGCCCAACTCTGCTGGGCGCGTCGCCAGCTCTGATGGTTTTGCCCCAATCGCATCAAACTCGAGCCCGATTGTAGGGGAGGAGGTAACGAGTCCACCAGCCTCTGATCGTTTTGCCTCGATTGCGCCAAACCCGAGCTGACCTGTATGTGCGGCATCATCGGTTACGTCGGCAAAATGGAAGCCCCACCGATCCTCATTGAGGGCTTAAGGCGGCTGGAATACCGGGGCTACGACAGCGCAGGCCTGGCAGTGGTCCACGAGGGCAAACTGCAGGTGCGCAAAAAGCAAGGCAAGATTGATGAAGGTCTCGCGCGGCTTTTGGAGCAGCAGCCTGTTGTTGGCAGCATCGGTATCGGCCACACTCGCTGGGCTACGCACGGGCCGCCTTCCGATACGAATTCTCATCCGCATTTGGATCAGTCCGGCACCATCGCTGTCGTTCATAATGGAGTGATCGAGAATTACGACCGGCTGAAGGAGAAGCTTCTCAAGGCCGGGCATACTTTTCGGTCCGATACTGACACCGAAATCCTTGCGCACTTGATTGGCCATTATTATCAGCAAGAGCGAGGCCCCGTAAGACCTCAATCAGAGCGGGGCGGAGCGCCGAACTCCATTTCGGCGCGTCGTGAACCCATGACAGGTTCGCGCCGAAATGGAATTCGGCGCTCCGCAGCGGCCTTCACTGAGGCATTACGAGGCCGCGATGTAGAAAGCCATCCGTTGGTCCGAGCGGTTTGCGCTGCTCTTCGTGAAGTGATCGGCACGTATGGGGTGGCGATCATCAGTAAAGAGTATCCCAACCTACTAATCGGGGCGCGGCACGGTTCTCCACTGATTCTCGGCATCGGCGCCGGCGACCATTTCCTTACCAGCGACGCCAACGCCATCGTTGCCCATACTGCGAAGGTTGTTTACCTCAACGATTTCGATGTGGCCATTGTGACCAGCGACCGGTTCGAGGTGTTTAATCTGCAGGCCCATTCCGTCCCAGTGCAGATCAGCCAACTTTCCTTTGGCTCTCAGGAAACTGAGCGTGGCGAATTTGCCCATTACATGCTCAAGGAAATATTTGAGCAGCCGAAGACGGTGGAGAACGCTCTGCGTGGCCGTGTGGATCGCGACGCCGCGACTGCGAAGTTTGGAGGCCTGAACATGACGACCGCCGAGTTGCAGTCCATCAAGCGCATCATCATCGCTGCCAGCGGCACGAGCTGGCATGCGGCCTTAGTGGGCGAGTATCTGATCGAGAACTTCGCGCGTCTGCCGGTGGAAGTCGAGTTCGCGCACGAATTCTGCTATCGCAGTCCGCCTCTTGAGAAGAACACCGTCTTGCTCGTCATATCGCAGTCGGGCGAGACCGCTGATACCCTGGCGGCGTTGCGCGAGGCCAAACGGCGCGGACATCGAACGCTGGCGATTGTGAATGTTATCGCGAGCACGATCGCCCGCGAAGCCGGTGGAGGTATATACATGCACGCCGGGCCGGAAATTGGCGTCGCATCTACAAAGGCCTTCATGTCCATGCTGGCGATCCTGGCGTTACTGGCCTTGTACCTTGGTCGTCTGCGGAAATTGCCCCTCGAGCGCGGTGCGGAACTTCTTGACGCCCTTGCGGCTATTCCTGCTCAGATCGGAACTCTGCTGGCGCAAAGCGAAGCCTTGAAGCAGCTCGCTATCAAGTATGCGGCAGCCCAAAATTTCTTTTTCCTCGGCCGCGGCTACACCTTCCCCATTGCTTTGGAAGGCGCGCTCAAGCTGAAGGAGATTTCTTACATTCATGCCGAGGGCTACTCCGCCGCCGAGATGAAGCACGGACCCATTGCTCTCATCGACTCGAACACGCCTTCGGTTTTTTTAGTGCCGCAAGATTCCCTGTACTCGAAAACGATGGCGAACCTAGCCATGATCCGCGCGCGCAAGGGTCCGCTCATCGCCGTCGCCAGCGAAGGAGATCGGGAGATCGCAGCGCTGGTTGATGATGCCATTTATCTGCCGCGAACCCTCGATCCTTTGTATCCGCTGCTGGCCATCGTGCCTCTCCAGTTATTGGCCTATCATATGGCCGTCAGCCGCGGCTGCGACGTTGATAAGCCCCGCAATCTGGCCAAGAGCGTGACGGTCGAGTGATGACTTGTTTCTACCCAATCCAGCACTTTTCCAACACTGTTGCTGACGTTTTTGCTGACATTTCTACGTCCTCCGCCCCTCAACGTTCGAATCCTTGAAGGCGTCGGGCAAATATACCGAAATGTTGAGCGAAATTTGTGCAATATTCCAGAAGCTTCGTCACATCGCTCATTGAGCACGCAGGCTACGCAAGGCGAGCCGGCAAAGCACCCAAATAAACCGAATCAAATGCGAATGACGTGATACTTTTCGCTCGCGGAGTGCGCATGTATCACCAACGGCACTTTGTCTTCCACTTAGCGATTATTAGCCTTCCCCGAGCAAGCGCTTTCACCTAACTCGGCTCGTGCCAGAACCTGCAGTCACGGTCCCTTGCAGAACTGTAGTGTTCCCTGCGGCAGAGCCGTAGCCCGCAACGGGCGAACTGAAAGTAGTTCCCTGGATAGACGGGCCACGGCCGCCTCGAGTGGCGATTCTGCCGGGCTGAAGCGTCGTCAAACCTGAAACCGTGAACCTCGTCCCATTCTGATCGTCGAAGTTAAACGTTTGGGCGGAATAGCTGCTCGTGTTATTGTTAGCATGGATTTCGGTCGCCTCGGTAATGGAGAGAAAACTGCTGATGTCTGTCGTTGTGACATTGGCGCCCGATTTGTCACGAACCGCAAAGGTCGGCAGTTGATCATTCTGGCTCAGCAGCACTAACTGCGCGCTTCTGCTAAAGTTGGCGCCGGTGCTGGCGCTGAGAAGGGTCAGAATATCTTTGGTCGTTATTCTTACCGGCGTCGCGTTATTTGAGCTTTGCTGTTCGAACCCGCTCAACGCAATGTTGACAACCATCGCCACGTTCGAGACTTGCGCCTTGGCCGCCACCAGGCCGAGTGCCAGGGCCATGCAGAGCCCGGAGAGTTTTGTCATTGTTTTCATAGCTTCACCACTACAGTCGAACACTCGTTTGGTTGGTTCATGCGTCGCTGGTAAAGTTAGGCGGCTTTCAGTCTTCCACGACTACTTCGGGGGAACCGGCGTCAATCGTTCCACGAAAGACGGCCGGGACGCCATGGATAGTCCCATCCCCGCTCACTTGCGCCTGGCTGGTTGCTACCCGAATCAGTCCGCGGACATTTTGACCGTTGATCTGCCTCCGGTTCAGGTTTACAAGGCCCGAGACGTTGAAGGTCGTTCCGTTGTGATCATCGTATGAATAAACACGGATCGCATAGCTGGTCAAGTTATGATGCGCATCCACCTCGGCTGGCTGTGTTATCGTAAAAAAATGACTGATGTCGGTGAACGTCTCGTTGCCCCCACTGGTTTTGCGGAGCCAGACGGTCGGTTCCTGGTCATCGTTGCTTATGAAAACAATCTGAGCAGAGTTGGTCGCATGAAGAGCAGACAAAATGTCTTTGTTGGTAAACTTGATTGAGGCGCTGTTGGAACTGCTGACTTGCTCGATCCCGGTTAAGGCGATTTTCGCCACCAGTGCGACATTGGTCCCACTGATGCTATTTGTCTGTGCATTCGCAGCACCCATCGCCGATGCTATAAGAATGTTGATTGCCGTGATTGTTACACTCGCTTTCATACGCTCATTCATCCTCTCAGAACGTTAATCATCCACTTCCGCTCGCGCGGAGCCTGCCGTAATAGTCCCGCTCAAAACTGTGTATTTGCCTCCGGCAGATCCGTAGCCCGCGACCTGCGAGCTCAAACCGATGACCCCGAATACGGAGCCAATGTGTGCTCCCGTGATTTTGCCGCGCCGAAGCGTTGTAAAACCTGAAGCAGTGAAACTCGTCCCATTCTGATCATCGAAATTAAAAGTCTGGGCTGAATAGCTGAGCGTATTCCTGTTGGCATTGACCTCGGTCGCTTCGGTAATGTAAAGAAAACTGGAAACGTCGGTCGTGATGACATTGGAGCCCAATTTGTCGCGAACCGCAAACGTCGGCAGTTGATCATTCTGGCTCAGCAGCACCAACTGCGCATTTCTGCTGAAACTGGACCCGGTGCTGGCGCCCAGAAGAGTCAAGATATCCCTGGTTGTTATTCTCACCGGTGTCGCATCGGTTTGGTTTTCGAATCCGCTCAAAGCAATATTGGCAGTCGTCACCACGTTTGTGACTTGCGCTTTGGCAACCCCGAACCCGAGCGTCAACGCCACGCCCATAGCTGAGAGTTTTATCAATGTTTTCATAGCTGACTGCAACTGTCGGACACCATTGATTTTGGTTCGGTCATCGCTCGCTCTGCCGGGTTGGCTAATCCTTCAACCGTTTCGCTGCGCTCGCTCCCCGGTAAAATTGGTGGTGCCAATCTTATCTAAATGCGAGGACCGTTTTGGTCACGGTGGGTTTTTCCCTATTCTGGGCCTTGTCTGCAGGGCTAGGGACAAACTCTGTAGGGCAGGCTTTCCAGCCTGCCGGTTTGCGGCGCTTTCCAGCGCCGCGACCCTAAAAGGCGGTGGTTCAGGGGGCTGAAAAGCCCCCTGAACCGGCAGGCTGGAAAGCCTGCCCTACAATGGCGGACTTTGTCACTGGCCCTGGGCGGATAATTCCAAATCGCGTTCAAGATGAGGCTAATTCGCTTGTTCTTTGGACCTCTGGCTTCGTTGCTCGCTCGTTACAGACCACTGCGGGTATGCGCCTCGCTCGCGCCTCGCCAGCGGCCCAAAGCCCTGCGCGCCTTAGCCTCATCTTGAACGCTCATTGGAATAAAAAGCACCTTAGTTGCAGCATTTCACCCCATACTCACTCCGGCCTGACAGACTCATCTTCCTTCCGTAGCAACTTATGAATATACATTCGACCAGGAAGTGCGTGAAATTGTGCATGATAGCCGTTTTTCTCGCCTTCAGCGCAGGCGTAACTGTTGCACAGGTGACAGTCGCTATGGTGACCCAGTTTGCTCTGAGCGGATTCAGGCAGGCCGATCAGTCTTTTACCGCCGGCGTCAGAATCACGAATAAAGATATTTTGAGCGCCCTCAATGCCTCAGGCCAATTCAATTTTCAAAGCAATGCGCAGCTCATCCTCTTGAGCTTCGACGGCAATCTTCCTACTTTCGCCGTCCGTGAGCGCAACGGCACCAATGTCACCACCACCGATATCTCCTCCTATTTCGTTGTCAGCGAGCCGCAGGAATTGCATTCATCCGATAATTTGCGCGGTTATGCCATCTACGTCTTCGCGTTTGATAATCATAACGGAACAAGCTTCACTGTCTCAGGCATGACTTACCTGCATGCTGGGCTGGTCTCCGGTCCGGGGATCAGTCCTCTTACCAGAGACCGGACCCTGACCGCCAGTGTTTACGGCTCCGGCACAATAAATGATACCGCCATGGTTGTCCGCGGCACCGTCAACGGCGGCTCAGCCAAAGCCGAAATTGACTGACACTATTCTCCGCAGTGCACCCGAGCAATGCGAACCCATTCAGGTTTTGCGCACGTCCGGTACGCGGGTGAACGCGAACTCATAACGATAGAACACCGAATCAAATCCCTCTGCAGGATCTATCTGCGAAAGAAGCGTCTTGACGCTGGAGCCTCGTCGTCCCAACCTAAGTTTATGAGAAAACTTGGACTTTTGCTCCCCGCCGCGGCGCTCTCTGCCTTATGCGCCGGTCACGCCGCCGAATCCTGGTGGCCGCAATTCCGCGGACCAAACGCCTCCGGCGTTTCCGACTCGGCCCGACCGCCAGTCGAGTTCGGTCCAGGCACCAACCAGCTCTGGGAGGCGCCCGTGCCGCCGGGCGCCTCCTCGCCGTGTGTTTGGCGCGACCGGATTTTCCTGACCGATTTCGATAACGGCAAACTTGAAACCTGCGCGTTTCGGCGCTCTGATGGCAAGCTACTCTGGACTCGAGTTGCCGCCGCCGAGGCGATCGAAGAATACAATATCCAGGAAGGCAGCCCAGCGGCTTCCACTCCCGCAACCGACGGACGCCATGTCGTCAGTTACTTCGGCTCGTGCGGGCTCGTCTGTTACGATTTCAAAGGCAATGAGCTTTGGCATTACAAGTTGCCCGTGGCGCAAACTGCCGGCAGCTTCGGCAGCGGCGGCTCCCCACTCATTGCGGGCGGCCTGGTCGTCATCAATCGGGACCAGGCGCAGGCGAAGGACTGCTCACTCCTGGCTGTGGACCTGAAGACGGGCACGAAGGCGTGGGAAGCGGCCAGGCCAGACGTCAGCCAGAGCTTCGGCACGCCCATCTTTTGGAAGAACAGCGGCGGGGATGAGATCGTGATGTCCGGCTCGTTCAAGCTCAAGGGCTATGACCTCAAGACGGGCGCCGAACGCTGGAGCCTCGCGGGGATGCCCGCCTTCACTTGCACAACTCCAGTAGTAGGCGATGGCCGCCTCTACTTCGCCGGTTGGGCCCCGGGCAAGGAGCCGGGCACTTTGCCTACGTGGGAATCCATGGCGGATCAAGCCGACAAAAACCACGACGGCGTCATCACCGAAGAGGAAGCCAAGGCAGCAGGTTTTGGCGGTTTCTTCAAGGCATTCGATCTGAACCACGACGGGAAGCTCACTCCGGAGGATTTCGAAATGCTCAAGGCCCAGACCGCCAAAGGCGAGAACGTGATGGTCGCTGTCAATTCAGGCGCGCACGGCGAACTGGACGCCGACAAGGTCGCCTGGAAGCAGACCGCCGGGCTGCCTTACGTGCCCTCGCCACTGTACTATCGCGGCCGAGTGTACCTCGTCAAAGACGGCGGCATGGTGTCCAGCTTCGACGCTGCGACTGGCGCGCCCTTTTACCAAAAAGAGCGCCTCGAGGCGGCGGGCAGTTATTACGCCTCTCCGGTCGCTGCCGATGGCCGTATCTACTTCGTCTCGCTCAAAGGGGGAGTCACTGTCGTGGCCGCGGGTGGTGATCGGCCGAAAGTCCTGCACCGGGCCGCTCTCGGGGAACGCGTCTCCGCTACGCCCGCCCTGGTGGGAAAGAACCTCTATGTCCGCACGGCTACAGCGTTGTTTGCCTTCAGCCGATGAGCCGTTATCTGGGCTGCAGGAGAGGACGTAAGAAGTCCTCGCTTTTGCAGAGCGGTTTGTCCTCCCCGGCGCTCAAGGGCCTCGCCGCAGCCGGCCCTACGGGAAGCCCTGCCGCTCAAAAGCTCGGGTAACGCGGTGCAAAGCCATCTGCCCGGACACCGTCTTGAGCTTTCTGGTTACAGGCCGGTTCATGACATGGGTGTAAACCTGTGTCGTCGCCACATCCACATGCCCGAGTAAGTCCTGCACGCTCCGAATGTCGGGCCCGCCCTCCGAAATTCTGGACAAAATCTCCCGCAATTACCACCTTGCCTGCATGAAGAGGCTTACCCCGGCCAATTCCATTGTTTCACGCAACGAGATTGCGAGCTGGACCCGACGCGACTTCGTCCGCAGCGGCATCGCCGCCATGGGCGCGCTTGCGCTGGGAGGCTGCGGACGCACCAGGGCTCTGCGTTCCCCGCTGGCGACTGGGACAGCGGCCGACCTCGACAATCTGGCGCGGAATATTCGTGGGCGTTTCCTGCGGGATGGGTCGCCTCTCTACGACGAGGCGAGGAAGGTCTGGAATCTCGCCTATGATCGCCGCCCGCTCGCGATCGCACGCTGCGCAGACATTGACGACGTGCGCCACTGCGTCGAGTTCGCACGCCGACACAGCATTCCCGTCGCGATCCGTGGGGGCGGGCACAGCTATGCCGGATTTGGGGTTGCCGACGGCGGGCTGCAAATAGACCTCGGAGGGTTCAACGCCGTTAGAGTTGATCAGCACCGCCGCATCGCTTCGGTAGGAGGCGGCACGAAAATCCGGGAGCTGCTCACCGCTACGCTTTCGGCCGGGCTCTACACGCCAATGGGCTCCTGCGGTGCCGTCGGCGTTGCGGGCCTGGCACTCGCGGGTGGGGATACGGCCGCTCGCGGACTCTTCGGGACGGCGTGCGACAACCTCATCGGTGCGCAACTCGTGACCGCTGACAGCGAGGTGCTGGAACTCGGGCCCGGCCGGAACGAGGATCTCTTCTGGGCAATCCGTGGCGGCGGCGGCAACTTTGGCGTCGTCACGCGATTGGATTTCCAGCTGCACCCGGTTCTGACCCTACATTTCGCGAACTTTGAGTTCGGCTGGAACAACATCGCGGGCGCGATGCGAGGGTTCGGCGACCTTGTGCGAGAGACACCGGACGCGGTCCGCGCGGGGTTTTTTGTGAATGCGGAAACCGGCGCGACTGCGAACTGCGGATTCTACGGCGACGCGGCAGCGGCCGCTGCATATCTCGCGAAATGGAAGTCGGCGTTCCCATCGATCGAACCTCGGATGGGCAGCTCGCTGCCAAACGCCGAAGGCGAGGTGTGGGCGACCACGTCGGTAGCCGTGGACGGTGCGTTTCTGGAAGGCTTGGACGATGGGGTCGTGGACGTGCTGGCGCGCGCGGCCGTCACAGGAAGGGGAGTCGGTGAGATACTAATGGGCCTCTCCAACGGTGTCGCATCACGCATCGCGATGAAGGAAACCGCTTACCCACTGCGCGGCACGGGACTGAGCTGTCTTCTGTCCGCCGAGTGGAAGCGGCCCGAGGAAGGTGAACGTGCGGAGCGATGGGTGGCGGAGCATGGCGTTGCGTTGCGCCCTTGGGCGCACCGCGCCTACGTGAATTACCTCGCGCCCAGCTCCGCGGATCGAATTCGCGAGATCTATGGCGTGAACTATCCCCGACTGGCTCGGATCAAGGCACGTTACGACGCGGCAAATCTGTTCCGGTCGAACCAAAATGTGTTGCCTTCGGACGGCAGCTAGCGATGTCCGCATCGAAGCGTCTTAATCGCTGCGATCTGTGCCATCGTGTGCGCCTCGCCATTTACCTCATCGTTTTGAGACCCTTCCTCGACAAAATCCCTAAGTGCGCAGGAGCCAGGTCGTATAGGAGCGACCGCTGCCGAGTCTCACTGACCAATGATGACATGACCCGCAACGAAATCATTCTGCGTCTGCAACGTCTCCGCCTCCCGGGCTATAAACCAGTGATATGGAGCACGGTTTGTATGCCGCGCTCCTCTTTAATCAACAAAAACAAAACGTATGTACTATAAGTCTAATACCAGAAACCATACCCATAAATCCATTCTAGCCGCGCAAATTTTATCGTCCTCGTCCTCGTTCTCGTCCTCGTCCTCGATTTCTGCAGTGGCATTCCGTTGTCCCCCTTCACCCTTCACCACTCCCCACTCACCATTCACTTCCGTGCTCAGTTGCCCGACACAAACCTCCGGACAACGCGCCCTTCGGCGTCAAGGGAATCAGCAAAAGAAAATCTGCATGGGAAGCCGCCAATGCTTGGAGCCGCGAAGCGATTAAGGTCCAACTCTAACGCGGTAGAAGCGCTGGTTAGAGGTCGCTTCACAGTCTCGAATAATCGCAGAATCGTTGCTCAGGTTCGTAACTCCCATGATGGACCAGTTAGAAAGCGGCACTGCCAGATTGGTTGATGTTAAAACCGTATAATTAAGTCCTCGCGTTCCGGTAAGCTTGAAGCTGAACTCGGAGCTGGACGAACGCGTTGCCTCGCTTAAAACCGGAATTGTCGAGGAGAAACCGCTTGACGAATTCTGTTTCGCATTGTTGTTCAAAGTCGGCCGGTCTGACCCCTCCCTAGCGCGATCGAACCACGGCCGGACTCGCGGCCAGGATGGCCGCGCTCCCAGGGAGCCGATACTGCCCTTGATTGCTTCTGTTGAGTTTGTGTGCACTATCTGCTATACGGACAGCCGTCCAATCATGAAGCCCGAACTGGAGCGCGAGGCCGTTTTGTTTCGAGCAGCCGCACAGCTCAGCGGGGCCGCTCGTGTGTCCTTCCTGGGAAACGCCTGCCAGGACGATCCCGCGTTGCGTCAGCGCCTGGAGTCGTTGCTCGCGGCGCACGAACAATCCAAAGGGGCATCTGCCGGTCCCGTGTCTGCCACCGAGGCCAGAGCTACCCTGGAGATGGAGTCGGCCAAGGAAACCGCGTATGAGGCGGTCGGCCACAAGATTGGCCGGTTCAAAATCCTTGAGCGACTGGGCGAAGGCGGCTGGGGCGTAGTCTATGTGGCCGAGCAAACCGAACCTGTACGCCGGCGCGTGGCTCTAAAGGTGATCAAGCTGGGGATGGACACCAAAGCGGTTGTGGCCCGGTTTGAAGCCGAGCGGCAGGCGCTGGCGATGATGGACCATCCGAATATCGCCAAAGTGCTCGATGCGGGATCAACCGAAAACGGCCGGCCTTATTTCGTTATGGAGTTAGTCCGCGGTGTCAAAATCACTGACTACTGCGACCAGAACCACCTACCCACCAAGGAACGCCTGGACCTGTTCATCATGGTTTGTCAGGCAATCCAACACGCCCACCAGAAAGGGATCATCCATCGAGACATAAAACCTTCAAACATCCTGGTTACATTGCATGACGGTATGCCTGTTCCCAAAGTGATCGACTTCGGCATCGCCAAGGCGACCGAAGGGCGGCTGACAGACGCGACCGTTTATACCCAACTGCACCAATTCATCGGCACTCCTGCCTACATGAGTCCGGAACAAGCAGAGATGAGCGGGTTGGACGTAGATACGCGCAGCGATATCTACAGCCTCGGTGTGCTGCTTTACGAACTGCTGACCGGCAAAACACCTTTTGACGCCAAGGAGTTGATGTCGAAAGGCATTGACGAAATGCGCAAAACGATCCGGGAAAAAGATCCGCCTCGACCCAGCACGCGGCTCACCCAGGCGCTCGTAGCCGCCGACGTCTGTCGGCGCGAATCAACGACCGAGGAAAAGACGGAAATCAGCGCCGACTCACGCCGGCGGCTGCAGGAATTGCGGGGCGACCTGGATTGGATCGTGATGAAGTGCCTGGAGAAAGATCGGACGCGGCGGTACGAGACCGCCAATGGCCTTGCAGCAGAACTGAAACGATATCTGAACAACGAGCCGGTGGTCGCCCGTCCGCCCAGCAAGCTCTACGAGTTTCAGAAGTCGGTGCGACGGCACAAGGTGGGTTTTGCCGCAACGGCGGCGATCCTCCTTGCGTTGGCCGTCGGGATCACGTTGACGACCTGGCAGGCGGTGCGGGCAACGCGGGCCAAACGCGAAGCTCAAACGGCCCAGGCGCAAGCCCTCCAGGCGCAGAGCAACGAAAGCCGCCTGCGCCAGGAAGCCCAAACTCAGGAACGTACGGCCCGGTACCGCGCTTACTCCTCGGACATGAATGTCGCGGCGCAGGCCCTGGCGCAAAACAATCTCGGTCGCGCGCTGGAGCTGCTTAAACGGCAGCGGCCCGAGCCCGGCCAGAAGGATTTGCGCGGCTGGGAGTGGCGCTATCTCTGGCAACAGACCCGCAGCGACGCTTCGGTTACCCTCTGCCGTAAGTCCAACGAAATCGAATCATTGGCGGCTTCTGCGGACGGTCAGTGGCTGGCGATTGGTCTCGACCATAAAGATGGCGTGTTTGTATGGGACCTGCAAAGCCGGGAGGAAGTGGCTCATCTCGCGAGCG
>PSRM01000338.1 GCA_003176045.1 Verrucomicrobiota bacterium
ATTTTAATTTTTCTGTCCTGAAATTTTTCTGTCAGTCCGGGATTCAGTCGAAATCAGATCCGGCACATACTCCGGGCGGTCGGCGATTTGCCACTGGAACAGCGCCATCCGCTCCTGGACGGCGCGATCGAGGCGGTCAATCTCGTGGGTGTGGCCGTAGCCGAGGCCGTGCATCATCTCATGGGCCAGCGCCCAGGGGTGACTGAACCAGTCGCGGCAGTCCAAATAGCCCGACACCGGCAGCGTGAAACCGGTGCCGCCACCCACGCCGCCGGAGTTGAACCACCAAGCGATGAACAGGCGCAGGTCGGGCGCGTGCGGGTAACCGCGGTCGCGAATGATAAATGTAAGCTCTCGCTCGGCCTTGGCCAAATAAGCCCGGGTGTTCCAATCGTGGTAGGATGGCACGTCAGTATAGAAGTGCGCGGTCTGGCGGCGGACAAATGTCTCGGGGTGCAGGGCCGCTCGCTGGGTTAAGTCCAGGCACCAGGAGGCGCTGGCCTGAAGCGTGTCCTTGAGGTTGCCCAGGCGTTGGAGGTCCTCGGAGACGAGAGGCGCAATCTTTGCGGGATGGCCGTTGAGAGTTGTCAGGGCGGGGGCCCAGGCGATCCTGGAGGCCGATGGGTCGAGCAGGTAATCCTGCGCGTCGGCCAGCGTTATTTCCCACCAAAGGCGCAAGGCGCCGGGCGGTTTCAGGCTCTCATCCTGCAAGGTGGCGGCGGAGGCCACTGGATGCAGCGGGCCGCCGAGCTGGATGCCGCAGGCGCCGGTGTCTGGCAGAACGTAACCGCGAGGCTGGAAAACAGCCTTGCGGTCGCCTGGGAAGGCGAGCCAGTAAGCCACGTTGAAGAAGCGGCGGTTGCAGAGAAACCGTGCCTGCTCGGCGTCAGGAATCTCCAATTGCCCGTCAGGGAATTGCAGAATGACGCCCTTGGCGCTGGCCGGCGGCGTGCCGGGAGCCCAGCCGAAAGAGCAGGCGCGCCATTGGTCCGGGGCAAGCGCAATTCGGGAGAAGTCGGTGGCGTGCAACTCAGTCCAGATCGCTGCGTATTGCGTGCCGGCATGACCGAACGCGTGGACCTTGTAGGACTGATCAGCAGACAAGAGCCACATTGGTGGCGGAGCGTTCGAACCGGGCACCGCCTTCCATGTGAGTGCGCCAGTGGGCCGGGTCGAGCGCACCAGTAGTTCATCCAGCGCCAGCGGTTGCTGATTCGGACCAGAAAGTGCGGGCTGGACGCGGCAGACATTGAACTCGAGGTTCGTCGGGCCGGAAATGGTTATTATGCCCGTCTTCAACGATATCCACGTCTGCGGTGCGGGTTGGTGCTGCACCTCGAATTGATATTGGCCAGGCTCGAGAGCCACCAGGCATTGGCCGCGGGCATCGAACCGCCGCTGGCCCGGCAGCAGCGCGCAGGCCTCCGCGGCGGCAGGGAGGCGGTAGATTCTCGGCTCGGCATTCAGCATGGCCTCGCCCAGGCCGGTGGTCAGGCGGACCAAATGTCGCTGCCGCACCCGTGGCACCGTTACCATGACTTCATGGAGGGCAGCACCTGGATGATAAACCTCGAAATCCAGGCAGAGCAGTCCTGGCCGGTATTCCAGGTGAACAATATCCTGGCCTTGCAACACCAGCAGTGTGGCCCGCTGCAGGTCCAGCACCTCGGGCAAGAGGGCCGGCTTGAGCGGGAGGGCGGGGTGCTTGATGATGTCCCAGGGGCGGCCGTTAGCGGTGACGTCTGTGGGAGCGCCGCGCTCGGTGTGAGTCCACTTGGCCTGGTCGCCCGTAAACCAGATCTCGTCCATGCCAGCGATGCGGGCGCTGATGCGCAGTTCGAGGTCGTTCGTATCGGTGCTTTTGCTCCGGGCGAGGGCTTGAGCGAAGAAAACTTCTGCTTCATAAGTGTCCGCGCCGTTCTCCGGGTCATCAAAGCGGATCACCAGCCCGTTGGTGTCGCGGGCCAAATTCACCGAGCCCCGTCCGCGCAGCTTGTGCAGTACGGCGCCACCGAGATCCAGGCCCGGCTGCAGCAGCCAGCTATTGGTCGCAGTCAAAACCGGCCTTTGTTGCGGATTCCATTGGAGACCGTTGATTCGCACGCCAGTGGGCTGCCCCCAGCTCTCATGGACCCAGGTCGCGGTCCGATGCGAAATATGAACCTCGTCGCTGCCGTCAATCGCCGCAACTATGTGCAAACTGTCAGCGGGGAAACCGATATTGGCCCAGGCAACACAGGCGAGCAGCGGGAACAAAATCGCCAGCAGAGATGGAACCGTCCAACTTGCGGCAGGGACAAAGCGCGCCCTTTTCGTGTCACCTCTAATCATTCACTTTACCTTCACGATGACCATTGTGCCTCACAGCGTATCGTTTGTGCCAGAGTTTAGGCGGCTCAAGTCCCTGGAAAGAGTTACCTATCAGGTGTCATCAAGATTTGGACTGGTGGTGCCCAATCGACCCCACGGTGCGTCCGCAAAAGCTGACAGAAAAATTTGAGGACAGAAAAATGAAGGCAGGAAAATTTAACGGTAGGAAGATTTACAAGATCATTTTGCTGCCACCAAATTTTCCTGCCTTTTCTCGATTTTTATTTCTTCTGTCCTGAAATTTTTCTGTCATCCCGGGTTTCAGCCGAAGACGTGTTGTTTAGTGCGATGACTCTGGTTGCTTCTCTGTGGCTCTGTGGTTCCTCTCCTGGACCCTGAACCCTGAACCCTGACCTTTGAATCTTGAACTTTTGCCTTTTCGGCATGCACCCTCCACTGTATCACACAGGCGATGAACAATGATGAACAAGCGATTCGTGAACTAGTCAGTAATTGGCTTGACGCAACAAAGCGAGGCGACGTGGACACGGTGCTCGGCCTGATGGCAGATGACGTGGTCTTTATGGTCCCTGGGCAAGAGCCGTTCGGAAAAGAAGCGTTTGCCGCGGGCGGTGAAAGCCTGAAAGGTATGAGCATTGACGGGACGAGCGAGATTCAGGAAATAAAAGTCCTGGGTGATTGGGCCTGGATACGGCAACGTCTGCACGTCGCTATGACGCCCCCTGGTGGGGAGCAAAAGCTGCTTTCTGGTTACACGCTTTCGATTTTCCGCAGAGAAGCCGACGGCAAGTGGCGGCTGGCGCGTGACGCGAATTTGGTGATGTAGATTGCAGGCGCTGCAGGGTTCAGGGTTCAGGGTTCAGGTATCTCTAGAGCGAGGTCCTGAGCCTTGAACCCTGAACCCTGAACCCTGAACCCCAGGCCAATTTCGTGCGTATCCGAGCTTTTCGTCCTTGCTCGACCGCGAGGACTGACTATAGAATCGGCGCTAAATCGTGCCGCAGCGCCACCTCATTGTTAGCAGGGGCCTTGGGATTCTCCTGGGGCTGTGGTTTGGCGTTGGGCTCCTGGCAGGGGCGGCGCCTGTGGAGGCCAAGCGGGTCCTGATGATCCATTCTTTCGGCCGCGAGTTCGCGCCATTCACCGCAATTTCTTCCGCGTTCCGGACAGAATTGGCCCAACAGTCCCCGGGGCCGATTGAGTTTCATGAGGCATCACTGGAGAGCTCGATATTCCCCGGTGCGGCGACCGACAAGCCGGTCGTGGAGTATCTGCGGGCGGTGTTCGCGGGACAAAAAGTGGACCTGGTGGTGACTATCGGGGGACCCGCGGCCCAATTCTGGGCGCGGCACCGCGAGGAGTTGTTTCCCTCGGCGCCCATGCTTTTGGCGGCGCTGGATCGGCGCCGGGTGCAGGGGATAAAATTGGGGACCAATGACACGGCAGTGCCTTTCCAGGTCGATCTGCGAGGCACCGTTGAGCACATCCTGCAAGTGCTTCCGCAAACGACGAATATAGTCGCCGTCATTGGCAGTTCGGAGATGGAACAATTCTGGCGATTCGAGGCCGGCCGCGAATTCCTCGCGTTCGCGGATCGGGTGCCGGTGACATGGTTGGATGCAATGACTTTGGGGGAGATGAAGAAACGGGTCTCAACGTTTCCGCCGCGTTCGGCGATTATTTATGGCGGTGTCGCCAGGGATGCCGCCGGCGTACCGTATGAGCGGGACCGGCCGCTCATGGAACTTCACGCCACAGTGAATGCGCCGATGTTCGGTTTTTTTGCCAACCAACTGGGTCAGGGGATTGTCGGCGGGCCGCTGCTGCCGGTCCAGGAGATCAGCCGCGAAACGGCCCGGGTGGCAGTGCGCATTTTGGCCGGCGAGCCGCCCGCACAGATCCAGATCCATCCGTTGGGACCCGCCGCCCCCACGTATGATTGGCGCGAACTCAAGCGATGGGCCATTCCTGAAAGCCGGTTACCGGCGGGCTCTCAGATACGCTTTCGCATTCCGACCTTCTGGGAGCAGTATAAATGGCGCATCATTGCAGCGGGCGGCGTCTGTTTGGCCGAAGCCGTTCTCATCCTCTGGCTGGTTCAGAACCGGCGCCGATTGAAACGCGCTCAGTCGGAGGTGCGGGAGATGGAAAACATCCGAAAACAGGCCGATGCGGAAATCCAACGCCAACGGGCCGAGCTGGCGCACGCGACCCGGGTCTCGACGATGGGTGAATTGGCGGCTTCATTAGCCCACGAACTGAACCAGCCGCTGGGCGCAATTCTTAGCAATGCGGAAGCCGCGGAGATGTTCCTAGATTCGAGCTTTTCATCGCTGGACGAAATTCGGGAAATCCTAGCGGATATACGCAAGGATGATGAACGGGCAGGAGAGGTCATCCGGCGAATGCGGGAATTGTTGCGCAAACGCGAAATGGACCTGCAGCCGCTCGGCTTGAACTCTATTGTTGAAGACGTTCTTCGGTTGGTCAGCGCCGATGCCGCCCAGCGCGGGGTTTCCATCAGAACGGATTTGGCCCCTGGGATGCCGGAAACGAATGGAGATCGGGTGCATCTGCAGCAGGTGCTGCTGAATCTCACGATGAATGCAATGGAAGCAATGGCAAAAACTGCGCCTGAGAAAAGGAGCCTTGTTCTGCGGACCGGCATTGATGGTCCGGGGACCGTTGAGCTAAGCGTGACTGATTCAGGGCCCGGCATTGAGACGGACAAGCTGCCGCACCTGTTCGAGCCTTTCTTCACCACCAAACCCAATGGATTGGGAATGGGTCTTTCGATTGTGCGCAGAATTGTAGAAGCTCATCATGGCCGCGTTAGCGCCGAATCCAATAATGGCGCCGGAGCAACATTCACCGTACGATTGCCGGCGGCGGCGCAGGGTTCGGGGTTCAGGGTTCAGGGTTCGGGGTTCAGGAATAGGGTTCAGGGTTCAGGAGAAGATCGGTCGGTTCGGGTTCTTGGGTACCATAAGGTTAAACCGAGGCTGAACTTCAAAACATGAAGATTGAGAGAAAACGAGCACATGAGTGAATACAAGAAGTTGGAAGAATTGATAGTTTATCAGAAGCTCTGCAAGTTGCACATTGAGGTTTGCGAAATGACTCGCAAGTGGCCTGCCGATGAGAAATTTGAATTGGGATCACAAGTCAGAAGATCATCAAACAGCTCGCCTGCACAATTGGCAGAAAAGTACGATGACCGGCATCTTCGGAACAAGATTGAAGGCGTGAATCGAAGCCGTGGCGAGGCCGGGGAGACAGTGCATCATTTGTTCGTAGCGAAATTAAAGGGCTACGAGAGCGAAGCTGTTTATCAGAGCTTCCGCGAGCGTTACAAGGAATGTATTCGGATTCTGAATGGGATTGAGCGGAAACTTGAGCTGTACCTCCCCGAACGGGAACGCCGCTGGCCAGACAAGAGTGATCAGGGTTCAGGATTCGGGAGCCAGCACTCCACGCAAGCCACCGCACTCCGCGAAGAGCCTGCAGAATACAAAGCATGCCCGCCAGGCTACCCCGAGCCGGATCTCGACCCAGCGGCGCCCGACATTTCCTGAACCCTGAACCCTGAACCCTGCTTTGAATTCCCAACCCTCATCCGCCGCCGTTTTCCTCATAGACGACGACCCGTCGTTCCGAGCGGCAGTGGGCCGCTTGCTCAAAGCCGGGGGCTATGCACTCGAGTTGTTTTCCTCCGCCACCGAATTCCTTTCGCAAGCTACAGCGGAGCGCCGTGGCTGCATTGTTGTGGATTTGCAAATGCCGGGACTGAACGGTCTGGAGTTTCAGGAAGCCTTATCGAAAACAACAAACCCAATTCCACTTATCTTTCTGAGCGCTCATGGCGATATCCCCGCCTCTGTGCGAGCGGTCAAACAGGGCGCGGAAGATTTCCTGACCAAACCGGTCAAGAAGGACACTCTGTTTGCCGCTATTGAGCGCGCACTCGCACGAGAGGCCGTTGAACGCAGGCAACGCGCCGACCACGAATCGGTCCGTTCCCGGTTTGGACGCTTGACACCCCGCGAACGTGAAGTGCTCACCCATGTCCTCGCAGGAAAGCTGAACAAGCAGATCGCCGTTACCTTAGGCACCAGCGAGCGAACCATCAAAGCGCATCGCGCAAATATCATGGCCAAGCTGCAGGTGGACTCGGTGGCGCAGTTGGTGCATTTGGCGCATGAGGCTGGGGCGGGTAGGGAGTGTGGGCGGCGCACAGACATTGGTAACACTTCGCGCACACACATTGGTAACAGATGCTTGTCCTGCCCATGGGGT
>PSRM01000332.1 GCA_003176045.1 Verrucomicrobiota bacterium
ATCATGTCACACATCGTAATTCAAGTAAGGCCCCAGCCAACGCTCGACTTCGGCGACATTCATTCCTTTGCGCCGGCTGTAATCCTCGATCTGGTCGCGGCCGAGTTTGCCAACGGCGAAGTATTTCGACTCCGGATGCGCGAAATAAAGGCCGCTGACACTTGCCCCCGGCCACATGGCGCAGCTTTCGGTGAGTTGAATGCCTGCGTTTCGCTCCACGTCGAGCAGTTTCCAGAGGGTCCATTTCTCGGTATGGTCGGGACTGGCGGGGTAGCCGGCGGCGGGGCGGATGCCGCGATACTTTTCGCGGATTAATTCTTCATTGTTCAGCGTTTCCGTTTTTCCGTAACCCCATTCTTCACGGACGCGCTTGTGCAGGTATTCGGCGAACGCCTCGGCCAGACGATCGGCCAGCGCTTTGGTCATGATCGAATTGTAATCGTCGTGATCGCGCTCGAATTTGCGGCAGAGTTCCTCGACGCCGAAGCCGGCCGAGACGGCGAAGGCACCGAGATGGTCCGGAAGGGAGGATGGTGGATGATGGATGATGGATGGTGCGGGATTCTGGATGCTGGATACTGGATGCTGGATGCTCGAACCTGAACCCTGAACCCTGAACCCTTGCTTCGGCGCAACAAAATCCGCCAAACAGAAATTCGGCTGCCCCTGCCCCTTCTCCATCTGTTGGCGCAGGAAGTGGAAGGTCGTGAGCACCTGGGATCGGGATTCATCGGTGTAAAGCTCGACATCGTCGCACACAGAATTTGCTGGGAAAAAGCCATATACGGCGCGGGCGGTGAGGAGGTCTTTGGAAACAATTTCAGCGAGAAGTCGCTGGGCATCCTCGAAGAGCCGTTTCGCTTCGGCATTTTCCAGAATCGCCGGGTACCGGCCCCGGAGTTCCCACGTATGGAAAAACGGGGACCAGTCTATGAAGGGGACGAGAGTGGCGAGAGTGAACGGAGGCTGAGAGTGGATACTGGATGCTGGATGCTGGATGCTGGATGAAGTCTGTTGCGTGTTGCGTGTTGCGTGTTGCGTTTCCGAGCTTCCCCCCTCGACCCCCGACCCTCGACCCTCGGCTGCTGACTTTGGACTTTGGACTTTGGACTTTGGACTTTGGACTTGGTCCCCAGCCGCTTCAGAGTTCAAGACCCGCAATCCGATGAACTCGGGCCGCGGCAAATCCACCGTGTTCCAGTCCGTCGGCAATTTCCGCCGCCGGGCCGCTTCAAGGCTGAGCAAGGGGGCGGCTTTGCGGGCGCTGTGTTGCGTGCGAATCTTTTCGTACTCGGTCTCTATCTCAGTGACAAAGGTTGTTTTGAGCTTCGGATTGATGAGATTGCTGACCACGCCAACGGCGCGCGAGGCGTCGAGCACATGCACGACTGGCCGGGTGTAGCCAGGGGCGATTTTGACGGCGGTATGCGCTTTGCTGGTCGTGGCGCCGCCGATGAGCAGCGGCAACTGGATGTTCTGCCGCTCCATTTCGCGGGCAACGTGAACCATTTCGTCTAGGGACGGAGTGATCAGGCCGCTCAGGCCAATGACGTCGGCCTTTTTCTCGAGGGCGGTCGCAAGAATCCTCTCGCAAGGGACCATCACGCCCAAATCAATGATCTCGTAATTATTGCAACCGAGAACGACGCCAACGATGTTCTTGCCGATGTCGTGGACATCGCCTTTGACCGTGGCCATGACAATGCGGCCCTGGGGCCGATGATCGCCTGAGGCCTGCTTTTCGGCCTCCATATAAGGGAGCAGGTAGGCAACAGCCTTCTTCATCACGCGCGCGCTTTTGACCACTTGCGGCAGGAACATTTTGCCCGAGCCGAAGAGGTCGCCTACGACATTCATCCCGGCCATCAGCGGTCCTTCGATGACCCGCAATGGCCGCCCATATTTCCGGCGCGCTTCTTCTGTGTCGGCTTCGATGAAGTCCACGATGCCCTTGACCAGGGCGTGACTCAGCCGCTCTTCGACCGTGCCCTGGCGCCAGGCGTCCGTGATCGTTTCCTCCTTATTTTCCTGTTTGACCGAATCCGCGAATTTAACGAGGCGTTCCGTGGCGTCGGGCCGGCGATTGAGCAAAACGTCTTCGACCAGTTCCAGGAGGTCCTTGGGAATTTCATCGTACACTGCCAACATGCCCGCGTTCACGATGCCCATATCCAGCCCGGCTTTGACGGCATGAAAGAGAAACGCCGAGTGCATGGCTTCGCGCACGACGTTATTGCCGCGGAACGAGAAGGAAATGTTGCTGATGCCTCCGCTCACCCGCGCCAGGGGCAGGTTCTGCTTGATCCAATGCGTGGCGCGGATGAAATCCACCGCGTAGTTGTTGTGCTCCTCGATACCGGTCGCCACGGTCAGCACGTTGGGATCGAAGATAATGTCCTGCGGCGGAAAACCGACGTCCTTGGTTAGAATCCGGTAAGACCGCTCGCATACCTCGATCTTGCGCTCGAAATTGTCGGCCTGGCCGCGCTCATCGAAAGCCATTACCACAACTGCTGCGCCGTAGCGCCGAATGAGCCGGGCCTGCTGCTTGAACTTCTCCTCCCCCTCTTTGAGGCTGATCGAGTTCACGACTCCCTTGCCTTGCACACATTTGAGGCCAGCCTCGATGACCGACCATTTCGAGCTGTCAATCATGATCGGCACCCGCGCGATGTCCGGCTCCGAAGCGACCAGGTTCAAAAACGTGGTCATGGCTTTCTCCGAATCGAGCATGGCCTCATCCAGGTTCACATCAATCATCTGCGCGCCGTTCTCGACTTGCTGCCGGGCGATGGTCAGCGCAGCCTCGTAATCGCCGGCCAGGATGAGCTTCTGGAATTTGGGCGAGCCCGTCACGTTGGTGCGCTCGCCGATGTTGAGGAAGTTGGCCTCAGGCCGGAGCGTGAATGGCTCCAGGCCGCTAAAACGCGTGTGCGGCGCGATCTTCGGCGGAATGCGGACAGGCAGCCCCTGGACAGATTGGGCGATTGCCTTGATGTGCGCCGGCGTGGTGCCGCAGCAACCGCCGACAATGTTCAGCCATCCGTTCCTTGCCCATTCGACCACTTGCGGCGCGAACGTCTCCGCCGTCTCGGGAAAACCGGTCGGCAACATCGGATTGGGCAGTCCGGCGTTCGGATGCGCGCTCACGAATATGTCCGCCAGCCCGGAAAGCTCCTCGATGAAAGACCGCATCTCACGCGGACCCAGGGCGCAGTTGATGCCGATGCTCAGCAGTTTGATGTGCGAAACCGAATTCCAATACGCCTCGACCGTTTGGCCTGACAGCGTGCGCCCGCTGAGGTCCGTGATCGTGAACGACAGCATCACCGGCAGCCGCCGGCCTGTCTCTTCAAAGTATTTCTCGGTAGCAAACAGCGCCGCCTTCGAATTCAGCGAATCGAACACCGTCTCCACCAGCAGCACATCGGCCCCACCCTCGACCAGGCCTCGGGTCTGCTCGTAATAGGCTGCGACCAGCTCGTCATAACTGATGCTGCGGAACGCAGGATTCTGGACATCCGGCGAAAGAGATGCCGTCTTATTTGTCGGCCCCAGCGCCCCGGCCACAAAACAGGTCCGGCCCGCATTTTCCGCCACGACCGCATCCGCCGCCGCGCGCGCGTTTCTTGCGCCCGCCAGGTTTAATTCATACGCCAAATCCTGCAGCTTGTAATCGGCCATCGAAATCGAGGTCGAGTTAAACGTGTTCGTTTCGATGATATCCGCCCCGGCGTTAAGGTATTCGCGGTGAATGGCCTGGATGATCTCCGGCTGGGTAAGGCTGAGCAGATCGTTATTGCCCTTCAAGTCCTGCGGCCAATCCTTGAATCGCTCCCCCCGATAACCTGCTTCGTCCAGATGGTATGACTGGATTACCGTACCCATCGCGCCGTCGAGGACAACAACGCGCGTGCGGAGGAGCGTTTCGAGCGCGAGCGCGCTTGAACAGGAGTGAGCGGGTGAGTGGGTGAGCGGGTGAGCGGGAGAAGCAACCAAAGACCGCTCAGCCCTCTCGGCACAAGACGGGCTTGCCAAGTCGGTCGCGGCTCTCTTCGTGTTGTTCGCTGGCTTACACACGTTGCGCTCAACTCTCATTTCCGGCTGAGAAGCGGCTGCAAGAAGCGGGCCGTTTCCAGCGCTTATGAACGGCAAGATAGCCGCAAGAGGAACAGCAATCAAATTAAAAATCATCATATCTTGATATGATGATATGTAACTTCGGCGGGATAGGGGCGGGGACAGCCTTGTCCCCGGTCTTTGCAGTTTGCCTAGCTGTTTGCGGAGACGAGTCCGTCCCCGCAAACCGCTTCCACGCTAATTAGCGCTAATGAGGACCGGAATCCTTGGAAAGCTACGAACTCAGTCCAGATTAGCGGTTATTAGCGCAGATTAGCGGTTTAATTCAGCCGTTGGTTGTACAAACAAAAAAGCCGGACTTTCGTCCGGCCTCTTTGCCACAATCTACACAAGAACAATTTAAATCACTGACCATAGATTACCCGAATCCTGGTTTTGCGCATGTCACCAGTTGTGGGGACAAAAGTCAAGTCGTAAATCATAGTCCAAGGTCCAAAGTCCAAAGTCCAAAATCAGCGCCCTTCGTTGCGTTCTTTGCGTCTGCGTCTTTGCGTTAAAAAGGCAGTTTCCTAAGCAGCACGGTGCTTGGGAGCAGGATCAGATCGCTCGAGGTCAGGGCGGTCCTCAAGCTCCGCGTTTACCAGATCGGCGATCGTCTGGTCGAAGGTCCAGGCAGGCTTCCAACCGAGTTCGGTTTTCGCTTTTTTTGGATTGCCGCAAAGTGAG
The DNA here is from genome assembly GCA_003176045.1 of Verrucomicrobiota bacterium. Classification (GTDB taxonomy): domain Bacteria; phylum Verrucomicrobiota; class Verrucomicrobiia; order Limisphaerales; family UBA8199; genus PSRM01. Next base: position 4,807 of record PSRM01000332.1, read on the forward strand.
GCAGGTCTCGAGGCCCTATAGTCCTGTGGTCTTGTAGTCCTGTGGTCCCGTTGTCTGGTCGTCTCGTGGTCCTCTGATCTTTTCCTCACATATTTTCGGTAATCCAAATCGGCGGCTTTGAACGCGCAGGCCACGAGTTCCTCCACACGCCTGGAAACGCCCGAGGCAAACACGAAATCGCCTGGCGCCTTCGCACGCAAACAGAGCCTGAAACCACGCACGAAATCACGCGCGTCGCTCCAATCGCGCTCGGCGCTCAGATCGCCCAGCTCCAATTCATTGGCGCGGCCCTGCTTGATGGCCGCCACGGCGCGGGCCACCCGGTTGGTCAGGTAGTTGGGCGGTCGCAGAGACGATTCGTGGTTATAGAGAATGCCGACGGATACGAACTGCCCATATTGCTCGCGATGCAGGCGCGCGAAATGGTCGGCGGCAACCTTGGCGATCCCATACGGACTGACCGGCAGCCGCGGCGTATTCTCGTCCTGGGGCGCCTCTGAGGGCGCGCCGAAAACTTCGCTGGAGGAAGCGAGAAAGATGCGGGCATCCGGACAAATCTCGCGCGCCGCTTCGAGCAGACGGAGTGTGCCCATTGTGATAGCCAGTACGCTCTCTTCAGGAACCAGGAAACTTTGGCGCGAATCAGTCAGGCCGGCCAGGTGATAGATCTCCGCCGGACGAGCCGCCTTGAGGAAGCGGACCAAAGAAAAGGGATCTTCGAGCGACCCGCTATGCCAGTGGACCGCTTTGAATTCCTTCGGGCTGAACCGTCGGCGCAGCGCAGGCTCTTCGCGATCGAATGGGAATTGGAGGAGGCCTGAGATTTCGCAGCCTTCCCGAAGCAGCAGGCGGGCTAAGTAAGTCCCATCCTGACCGGCAATTCCCGTTATCGCGACCCGGCTCATCGAAGGCCGAGGGTCGAGGGTCGAGGGTCGAGGGGGCCAAACCGGAGCGCGGACATTCTTGTCCGCAGCACCGTGCAAAGGAAGGAAGGCTTAGAAATATCGCAAAACCACGGAGCATTCGGGCGGTGCTGCGGACAAGAATGTCCGCTCTCCGAACCGGTGACAAGTGCCCCCCGCTTCGACCCTCGACCCTCGACCCTCGACCCTCTCTTATTCGTGTCCATTCGTGTCCATTCGTGGTTCATTTCCCAACTAAATGCACGGTGGGCATAGGCAGGAGGAACCGCCCGCCGCGCTCCAGAAACGCCTGCTCGCGCCGCTTGAATTCGTCAATGAAATGCCAGGGCAGCACCAGGTAATAATCTGGTTTCTGCTTTCGCGATTCATCCTCCGAAACGATCGGGATATTCGTGCCAATGGTTCTCGAACCCCACTTGTCTTCGTTCCGGTCGGCAATGGCTGGTACGAGTGCGGGAGTAACCCCGCAGTACTGGAGTGTGGTATTGCCTTTGGTCGAGGCGCCGTAGCCGTGTACGAGTTTTTTCTGGGCTTTGGCTTTTCGGAGGAATGCCGTCAGGTCTTTACGGATCTTTTTGATGTTACTGCGGAAGACTGCGTAAGGCGAGTCGGTATCCAGGCCCATCTCGAATTCCTTGAGCCGCAGTTGCTGCATGCGTTCATTGGCTTCGGCCGAGGGTTTGACTTTGCCTGTGTGCGCGACGGAAATACGGAAGCTGCCGCCGTTGATGTTATTGAGGCTGACATCCACTACCTCAAGATCGTGCTCGGCGAACAGCCGTTCCATGGGCGCAAGCGAATAATATTCGAGATGCTCGTGGCAGATGGTGTCGAAACTGTTCATTTCGAGCATCGTGGGCAAGTAGCTCAGTTCCAGCACCCAGATGCCCTGCTCGTGCAGGCTAGCTTTGATGTCGCTCACGAATAGGTGTGGATTTTCCAGATCATAAAACATAGCAATCGAAGTGATCACCTTCGGTTTCTGGTCTGGATAAACCGAGCGCAGGGCCGCGGCGGAAAAGAAATCGTTCACCACTTCGAGTCCGGCTGCGCGGGCGTGGGAAACGACGTTGGACGGGTCAATGCCAAGACGTTTAATGCCTTCAGTGCGGTAGGCCTTGAGCAACGTGCCGTCGTTACAGCCGATATCCAGCACCAGATCGCCGGATTGCAATCCCGCCAACTGCTCGGCCATGTGCGCAATGCCCGCAAGGTTATCGCGCATGGTTTGGTTCACGCCGGAACGGTACCAATAAGAGGAGTAGAGCACCTTGGGTGGCACGGAATTGCGCATCTGCACCAGGCCGCAAGCTCGCTCATCTTTTGCTGGATCACACCGAACCAGATCCAGCGGCACGCGGCGCTGAACAGGAGGCGCACCTTCAGGTTTCGAAAATGCCCCGGACAGAAATTGATCACCCAGAGAAACCACGCGTGAAAGCGATTTGCTCCCGCAAACCCTGCACGAACTGCGAGTGACCAGAATGGGCGAATAGGAAAGAGACGCCATGCGCCTAAGCTGGCAAATAGAACAGAGAGCGGCAAGGAGAATGCGCAAACGACAAAGACCAAACACCAAACACCAGAGAAACTTCAAACATCAACCGTCGATGTTCTAAGAAGCTTTGGCGACGTGTATTTGCCGGCAAATCGACCCAATAAGGGCTGATCGCGCTCACTGCGTCGGCAAGACGATTGCTGGCATGTTCGTGATGCCGAGATGCCTGCCGATATACTGCAGGATCGAATACTCCTCGACGGTTGTGGGTCGAACGCTCTCGTAATTCCACCCCTGCCCTGGCCCACACGGACCAACACCGAACTTCGTCCCGTTGACAACCTGCGTGTCGGAGGCTGTCACCGCGACCATTGTGCTCGAGCCCACAGCAGTAAGGTGGAGGTGGAACGTGGCAATGAATGGCAGGCCACCTTTGCTGCCAGTGTAAACGGGCGATATAACGAATGGCATGTGCGATGTATGTAAGTAGATGTCATTTTTATTCGCGGGATCGCGAAACACTGCTGCTCCAAAAACCGCGTTAGTTGCGCTCTCGGCCGAAAAGATAGACTCGAGGTCCGCCCCGGACGGCGGGCGGCCAAAAATAGGCTGTTGAGTCTGGTGTTCGATTGAGAACGCTTGCAACGCCCGTGTGCGGACCTCCTCTAACGACAGTGGAAATGTGTATGTAATCGGGTTCAGAGCTGGGAGCGCGCTAGTCTGGACTCTCGACACACCATGACTGCAGGATGCTCCCATAAGCGCCACCGCAAAGATTGTCAGGAGATCCTTTATCATAGAGAATGGTCCGACGAACAATCCGTCCTCACATTAAGCCTCGCGGGAGATCACGTCAAGTCTCTAAGCACGATTATCGCACAACACTACACAACACTATTTGTTTCTCCCCTTCACCACTTCCTCCTACCATCCAAACCAATGTTCACAAAACCCCACAAACTCGCCGCCTGTAATCCTCTAACCCATGCAACTTATTTAACCCATTTAACTCTTTTAACCTATTTAACCCTTTCAACCTCGATTTCCCCAAGTTCCGCCCAATCCCCCACTGCCTGGTACGAAATGCCCGCCGGCGAAACAGAGACCCGCTGGTTCACGTTCGAAAACCCGGGCGGCGAAAAAGGACAGGCTGGCAAAACTCGCTTCGGACGGAAAGGCGCCCCCGCCACTCCCATCAACTCAGGCCAAAACCTCGTCCTGGCCGATATTCAGGGCTCCGGGACCATCCGCCGCATCTGGGCCACCATCTTCCACCGCTCACCCCAGGCGCTGCGCGGACTCAAAATCGAAATGTATTGGGACGACGCAACAAACCCCGCCGTCCAGGCCCCGCTCGGCGATTTCTTCTGCCACAGCCTCGGCCAGATGGCTACCTTCGAAAACGCCTGCTTCTATTCGCCCGAAGGCCGCTCCTTCAATTGCCTCATTCCCATGCCGTTCCGCAAATCCGCCAAAATCGTCCTCGTTAACGATTCCAAATACAACAACGGCATCTACTACGAAGTGGACGCCACCACCGGCGACAAACACGACCAGGACGCACTCTACTTCCACAGCTATTGGCGGCGTGAGAACCCCACTACCTTGCGCCAGGATATGACCATCCTCCCGCGCATCGAAGGCCGTGGCCGATTCCTTGGCTGCAACCTCGGCATCCGCCAGAACCCTTGTTGCACCAATTTCTGGTTCGGTGAAGGCGAGGTGAAAGTCTATCTCGACGGCGACAACCAACTCCCCACCCTCTGCGGCACCGGCACTGAGGATTACCTCGGCGACGCCTATGGCCAGGGCCTTTTCAATTGCCGCTACTCAGGCAACCAGTACGTCTCGCCCGACAAGTCCGCCTATGGCTTTTACCGCCTCCACATCCCGGACCCCGTTTGGTTCCACAAAGACATCCGCGTCACCATCCAGGTCATGGGCGGTCCCAGCTACCGCGCCATGCTCGATTCCATGGACCGCGACCGCTCGCTCAAATTCATGAAGGCCGGCGACGGGACCCAATATTATACCCGCGAAGAACTCGCCGCGAATCCGCGCCGCGCCGAAGTCATGGAACGCACCGACGACTACTGCGCCACCGCTTATTGGTATCAATCCACCCCCGAAAATCATCTCCCTCCGATAGCTCCCGCTGCCGATCGAATGAAGGACCTACCTTAAAATCTTAATCTTACTCTTTCTCTTAATCTTAATCCCATCCCACTTACGATTTACAATTTACGATTTACGCGTCGCTCGCCTCGCCAGGAGCGCATTTGAAATTCATCCAGCATCCAGCAACGTCACGCTCGCCCCCATGTAACCATTTAACTCATTTAACTTATTTAACCATTAACTATGTTTTCGCACGTTGTCATTTTTTGGACCGACCCCTCCAATCCCGCCGCCGCCGACACTCTCCTCGAGGGTATGCACAAATATCTCAAACCCATCCCCGGCGCGCTTCACTTCCACGCCGGCAAAATGGCCACCAGCCACCGCCCCATCGTGGACCAAACCTATCAGGTCGCCCTCAACCTCATCTTCCCCGACAAGCCAACCCAGGACGCCTACCAACTCCACCCCCTCCACATCGAATTCGTAGAGAAATTCTTCAAACCCCTCTGCCGCCGCGCCATCGTTTACGACTTCGAGTAGAGGGACAGCTTTAACGCAAAGACGCAAAGATAGACAGCGGCAAAACCCCTCTCTGCGGAGAGCGCATAAGCGTTCATTAGCGTTTATTAGCGGTTTCAATTCTCATTCGTTTGCCCCCATTAGTTTGCCGCAGCTTTTTTCCTTAGTTCCTGCGAGGTTCATACGGTTGCGCGCTTTCTCTGCTCGTGGCACATTCGGAGCATGAAGAAAGGCGCTCTGTCGGCCGTGTTTCACTCCGATCCGGAAATCATGGGTGGCACCCCCGTCTTTACCGGCACACGCGTCCCGGTCCAGAACCTGGTTGACTACCTGGAGGGCGGCGAAACGATTGATGACTTCCTGGCCGGCTTTCCCACCGTCAAACGCGAACAGGTCATTGCCTTTATAGAGGCCGCCAAGGAAACATTGCTGGCTCCTGCCTGAGGTGAAGATTCTTCTCGACGAGTGCCTGGACTGGCGATTGCGCCGCGATCTCCCCGGGCACGAAGTCAAAACCGTCCAGGAAATGGGATGGAATGGAATCAAAAACGGACGGTTGTTGGCCTTGGCCCAATCGCAGTTCGACGTCTTCATTACCGGCGACCTCAACCTATCTTTCCAGCAGAATCTGCCCGCCTTCTCGATCGCCGTGGTCGTGCTCAAGGCCGAACGCATCCGCCTGGTGCACACGCGACCCCTCATGCGAAAGGTCCTCGACTCGATTCCTTCTTTGAAACCCGGCCAACTCATTACTATAACGCCTTGAGCGTTCACAACTTTCTTCCTCGCTCTTCGTTCCTTCGTTCCTTCGTTGTTCAATTCCGCTTGCCCCTGCTATCCTCCCCACCGAGTGAAAGACCTCACCTCCAGAAAATGGCACGGCATCATCTCCCTCGCCTGGTTCCTTCTTGGGTTCGCGCTCCTGATGCTTGGCGAATTTACGAAATTGCCCGAGAGCCTCGGAATCTGGTGCTTTCTGCTCTGGTGTGCCGGCACGCTGCTGTTCGCGCTCTCTGGTCTTAGGAGCAAACACTCGATCAACATCTGGTGCAGCGCGTTTGCAATTAGTTTCCTCATTCTCTTTTTGTACCACATGCGGCCACGCATTGGCCACGGCCGCCCCATGATCATCGCGGCGCAAACCGACCTGGCCAATTTCAAAGTCGCCCTCGACTCCTTCCGCACCGACACCGCCCTCCGGCACCAACGGGCTCCGCGCGCTCGTCACCGCTCCCACCGCCACCACCAACTGGCACGGCCCCTACTTGAATGAGATCCCCAAGGATCCCTGGGGTCACGAGTACATCTACGCCTGCCCGGGCAAACATTCCTCTTACGACCTCTATTCCCTGGGCCCCGGCAAAAACTCGCCAATCGCAAACTGGGAACACCCCAGCCTCAGACCCTGAACCCTCCCCCTCAATCCACCAATCCCCAAATCCACTTTTCCAAAACCTGCGCCAGCCCAACATCCGTCTGAACCCTGAACCCTCTCCATCAATCCAATAATCCAATAATCCATTAATCCCTCCACGCATCATTCCAGCCTTCCACCATTCCATCCCTCTTTTGAAACGCATCCTCATCTGCGGCCTGCTTGCCCTGGTCAGTTTCGCCGTATTGTGTCCGCTGACCTCCGCTGAATTCATTTCCTACGACGACCCTCTCTATGTGACACAAAATGGCCTGGTCCAGCAGGGTCTGACGCATGAAGGGTTTAAATGGGCTTTCTCGACCGGCCTTGGTGGCATCTGGCATCCGCTTACCTGGCTCTCGCACATGGCCGTCTGCAATTTCTTTCATCTGAATCCCGCCGCGCATCACCTTGTCAATCTGGCCCTTCACGTCACCACCGCGATCCTGCTCTTCCTTTTTCTGGCCCGCGCGACCGACGCCCTATGGCGCAGCGCACTTGTCGCCGCCCTGTTCGCGCTTCATCCGCTGCACCTCGAGTCGGTGGCCTGGATTTCCGAGCGCAAGGATGTTCTGAGCGGCTTCTGGTTCATGATCACCCTGCTGGCCTACGAACGATACGTTGCTGCGCGAAGGGATCGAGGCTTGAGGGTTCAGGGTTCAGGGTTCAGGAACAGTTCGGCTCTCGCATGGTATTGTGGAGCTTTGGTCTTCTTCGCGCTTGGCTTGATGAGCAAAGCCATGCTCGTCACGATGCCTTTTGTCCTTTTGCTGCTCGATTATTGGCCGTTGCAAAGAGCGGTGCCTGAACCCGAGGCGAGAGCCGACATTTCACGTTTCACGTTTCACGTTTCACGTTTCACGCCTCTCCTCCTCGAAAAACTTCCTTTCCTCGCCCTCAGCCTCGCAGCCAGTCTTTTGGTGCTTATAACCCAAAACCGCCACCAAACCGTCGGCTCGCTCGACATGTTCCCATTGTCCTTGCGCATCTCCAACGCCTTAGTCGGCACCGTCACTTACATCCGAAAGCTTTTTGTTCCCACCGACCTCGCCGTCTTTTATCCCTATCCCAAGAGCTGGCCCATCTGGCTCGTCATTCTCTCCGCGCTCCTAGTCGCAGCCATCACAACTGCAGTCCTCCTACGACGCAGACCCCGCACCCAAACTGGCCCAGAGGCTCCGGCCCAAGGGTCAGTGGTCAGTGGTCAGTGGTCAGTGGTCGCTCATCCGCAGTCCGTGGCCAGTAGGCCCTATCTTCTCACCGGCTGGTTCTTTTACCTCATCACCCTCTCACCCGTACTCGGCCTTATCCAGGTCGGCTCGCAATGTATGGCCGACCGTTACACGTATCTGCCATTAATCGGATTGTTTATAATTCTCGCCTGGGGCGGTTGGGATCTCCTCTCAGCATGTTTTCGCTCAATTACCGCCTTCGGATTTCGGATTTTGGATTTCGGACTTCGGTTTTCCGCGACCCTTTGCACACTTCTCATCCTCGCCGCCTGTGGGCTCGCAGCCCGACACCAGGCTTCCTATTGGCAAACCACCGAATCTCTTTTCCGCCACGCGCTGGCCGTCACAGAAAACAATTACGTGGCGCAGACCATGGTTGGTTCTTACCTCGCCGAGCACGGCAAACACCGCGACGCCTGCCCTTTCTATGAGGCGGCCCTCGCGATTAAACCTGACTACGGTCAGGCGCGTGACGGCTACGGCAACGCGTTGCTTGCGCTCGGCAGACCCCAGGAAGCGCTGGTCCAGTACCTTGCCGCCGTGCAATGCGCTCCGGATCGCCCCGAGCCCGAGGACGATCTTGGCTGTGCCTACATGAATCTGGGAAGGCCCGGAGAAGCCGTTCTCCATTTCCAAAATGCAGTGCGCCTTCAACCCGATTTCGCCTTGGCCCATTGCAATCTCGGAATTGCTTTGGACAAGCTGGGACAAACCGAGCAAGCTCTCGCCGAACTGAATCGCGCCCTGGCCTTCGGCTACCGACCCGAGATCGTGCGCGCCAATCTCGGCAAAGTCTATGCCCACCGCGGACAAATTCCACAAGCCATCGAGCAATACCGCGAAGCTGTCCGGCTTGCGCCCGACCTTGTCGGCGCGTTGAACAACCTGGCCTGGCTTTTGGCAACCTCCAACTCTACCGAGACGCGAAACGGCCCCGAAGCCGTCGCCATGGCCGAACGCGCCGTCCGTCTCACCAACCGCCAAAGCCCTCAGGAACTCGGCACACTCGCCGCCGCCTACGCCGAAGCTGGTCGGTTCCCCGATGCACTCGCCACCTTGGATGAAACCATGGCCCAAGCCCGCGCCGCCGGAATGACTCAAGTCCTGCCCGAACTCGAACAGCAACGTAAACTTTACGAGGCCGGCAAGGCCTATCGCCAATGATGAGTTAAATCGTTAAAAGGGTTAAAAGGGTTAAAACGTTAAAACGGTCCGGCGTTAAACCCGGAAATAGACCCGTTTGAAGCGGGTGTAAATTATTCGGTCAAACGCTTTGTTAAAAACGAAATTCGTCTGTCCCCATTCGTTTGTCACTTTATTAGAATTAATCGGGTGCGACCGAACGAATCCGTCTTCTGCTTTATTTTTCTGTCCCCGAATTCTTCTGTCAGTTTTTTTCGCGTGTTTGGCGTATTTCGCGGGCCTATCCTACTCTTGCTGTTTCAGGATGTGCCCTTACCGCGATAACCTTTGGTTTTCTTCTGCTCACGATCGCCCAGATCATCACAAGTGCCAGGAACACCGCCGCCGAAAGGATTGAAATCTTCTTCCCCAACACAAATTCGCGCGGCAGGTACTCCAGCACGAAAAGGTGTCTGCCGGCCGCCAGGGGGATCGCGCAAAAGCAATGGTTCGCCGGCATAATTCGGTATTCGCGCTGTTCCCCAATTCCCTGCGAAACCTGCAGTGGCCGTGCATGCCAGCCATCCACGTAATTGTCCGCAATCAGCAAAATACTTGGCGCCTTTACCTCGGCGCTAACAGTTAACAAATCGCTGGTGCTAGCGGTGATCGATGCGCTGCCCACTTCCCCGCTTGCGCTTCCCTGCGGCGCCGGATCAGGTTGGCTCTCCAAAATCACTTCTTCCCGCGCATTAAACGTCTCGTTCGTCACTGCCGATATCGCCTGCGCGGGATCACTCAGCACCCGATACTTTTGCACCAGCAGCACATGCGGCAAATAACTTTTTCCTTCCCGCCACGCGAATTCTCCGTGGCTGCGCCCAAACATGAACCGCAATCGCAGCATATCCAGCAGCCACGGCGCGGCCTTCGGTTCGAACTGCGCCCAGACCGATGGATCAACACAATGTGCCACGGTGAGCACTTGCAGATACCGACTCGGGATAGCCGGGTCATAACCCCAGATGTCCTGCGCCCCCAATCCCATCGCCGCGTTCGCTTTGAACGAATTGAATATCCGGTAATCCCCTGGATGCTCCCCCAGAAACGCGCGCAATTCCGAATCGCGGTTCTGGTTCAAATCGAAACTGTCCACGTAGGACTGCGCAAAGAGCACCACCTCGATTACCGCCAAACCCGAGATAAGCCACACCACGACTCGTCCCTGCCGCAACAAAGCCAGCAGCAAGGCTATTGCGATCAAAAATCCGGCTGCTATGAACAGGCTTTTCGAGGCCTGAAATGCCGTCTGCAATACATAATCCGGATCTACGCCTGCAGCGACCATCGCGTTTTGCGCGCGTGTCCGTAACAAAGCCAGCACCGCTCGATACCAAATGTTTTCCGAGGAGGAAACCAGCCCGGGGCTTCGCAAAACGATGGCCGGCACGATCAAAAGAAGGCCCGCGCCGCAAACGGCTACGCTAAATTTTGCCGGAAGCCACCAGAGGTTCATTGCCTTCGGGTCTCGGCGTTCGCCGCGCGTGGGCACCGCCCGGATCAGCAGATCCAATCCGATCCCAGCCAGCATACAAATGAACAAGGCCGCCAGAAATGCGAACTTCGAGCTGCCCCGCAGCGCTCCGAAAGCCGGCACCCATTTGTAAAGAAACGGAAACAGAGGCGAATATCCCCCCAACGCCAGTAGGAACAGGATCACCACCATCACAAACGAGAAGCGTCGCGTCCGGCTATCGCCCCAAATCGCTCCGATTACCGCCAGCACCAACCCGGTCACGCCAACAAACAGCGTCATCTCCCAAAATTTCCATCTGCCCCAGTAAGCGACGCCTCCTGGCCCGCCAAAAAATCCCGGTGCGAGCAACGTCAGGAAATTTTCCGGCGGCAGCGAATACGTCGCGGCCCATTCTTGCGAAACCCCAGCCCCCCGCCACGTTTCGCGGAAATCGTGCAGGCCGGTTAGAATCTGCACCGCCCCCAGCGCCGCACCACCGACACAGATAAGCCCAATGCCCAACATAAAGCGAAACGCCGGGATCCTCGCCCCTCGCCCCTCGTCCCTCCCCAGCGCCCACAGCGGAGCCAACAACAGAAGTGTGCAGTAAATCCCCGCGGCCACCGCCGTGTACAACACATACTGCGGATGCCCTCCCAATAGCTGCATCGCCACGGCAAACATCCCAAGCAGGGCCCATCCCGTTGCGCCACCCCTTGACCCCCGACCCTCGACCCCCGTCCCTCGACCCCCGTCCCTCGACCCTGCTCCTTCCCACACTCCATCAATCGCTGCGAACAACAGCGGCGGCCAGATCATCGCGCACAAATGCGGCAAATGCCCCGCGTAAATGTGCAGGAAATGCGGCCCGCAAAACATGAACAATGCGCCACTTACAAAACTCGCCACCGGATGCAACCCTCGCCGCAACGCCCACAGGTAAGTGAACGCGCCTGCCAGAAAAACGTGCAGCGCGATCGTCCAATTGATGGCCTGCGCCAGCGGCAGGATCAGAAAAAGCCCGTTGAGCGGATAGAGCAGCCCGGATTGCAGTCCAAAGAACGGTGCGCCGCAGAAGATGTGCGGATTCCAAAGCGGCAGATGTCCATGGCGCAACTCGCCGAAACCGAATTCGCGCCAGTAGCTATATTGTGAAATGAGGTCCCCCTGGTCCCCGGAAGATAGAACCTTATCTCCTGAATCGAACAAAACCGCACCAAGCATCCCCAGCGTGAGGATTGCAAACGCTCCCAGCGCCAGCATCCAAGTCCAGCCCCCGCCGCGCGCAAGTTTCGGGTGTGTTTCCCGTCTCACCCCGCGAGGCTATCACATTTAAACTTTGTCGTAAACTTTGTCGTTAACTTGCGGTAACCCCAGAGCGCATCTGGTCACTGCTGCCACGGAGCGCGGACATTCTTGTCCGCAGCGGCGCCCATTCTCGCCAACTCGTCCTGATTTGCCGCCTGTCGGGCCGTCGGAAGTTGCTGCGGACAGGAATGTCCGCGCTCCGCAGGAGGCCCTTGCGCCGGCGGCTGCGCCCGTAACCCCATTCGCCTCAGAAGAAAGCTTCAAACCCGTTGGCGCCGTATGTAACGAAGTAACCAATTAACTCCGTTAACTCCTCCCTCCGTTCCCTCCGTTTCCTCCTGTTCAATTTCTCCCCTACACAAGCACCAGCGGCGCGCTTTTCGGCATCCGCAACACAACCGTCCCCGCGATCTTGTCGTGCCACGCCAGCTTTTCCGGGTCCCACACAATCCAAAGGAACCCCAGGAAAAGGACTATCGTCGAAAAAGCAGCCGCAAGGCCACGGACTACGGCCGGCAAAACCTCCAGCCGCCGGCCATCATACCGAACCACTTTCAAGCCCAGCAGCAGTCCCCCGATCGTCGTCCCCTTCCAGGTCCACATCGCCGCGAAATACGCCAGCGCGACCAGCAGACCCACACTACCCAAACGGGTCATCGTGCAAAACACACTCACTAAAATAATGTCCAGCAGTCCCGCCCCCATCCGCTCCCAGAACCCCGCCCTCGGAAACGCCAGCACATCAGGCAACACCGGCGGTCCGCTCACCGGAGCGCGGACCGCCGGGTCCGCGCCCTCATTCGCCACGCTTGCAGGTGCCACCGGCGTTGGCGTTGCGCTCACGGTGGCCGCTTCCGCCACTTTCGTCTCCTGCGCCCCTGCGACAGGTGCCGCCGGAGTTGCCACGCCTCCACCCGGCGGCACGCGTTTGGCCGGCCCCTCCCGCCGCCAGCCCGCCGCTGCCGCCACAACCACAACCCCCAACCCCCAAATCCCCGCAATCAGAAACACCGCTACCCCAATCACAGGCACCATGTAGAGCAACGCCAGGATAGCGGCCCCAGCCAATAGCGCCAAAAGCGGCGCCTGCAAGGCTTTCAGGCCTGCTTGTGTCCCTATGCGCAACCCGATCCATTCCAGGAACGCCACCTTGCCCAGAATCGCTCCCAAAACCAGGGCTGCCAAAAGGAATGGAATAACCAACAGGCCGATGCCAGTTATAGCCAGGACCAGCATCACCAGCGGGAGCACCAACGGCGTCAATAACCCCGCCAGGAATGTTGTTGCGGGGCGGGCCGTCAACTCATTCACACACGCCTGCACAGGCCGCGGCACCGCTACCGCCACCAGCGCGTAGAACAGCAACGCCATGCCCGCAAACCACCAAACCCAACCCACGCCGGGCGACAATGGCCTCGCCAAAACCACACATTGCGCAAACCATTTCCTCAACCATTCCGGTTTGTCCAAACCGATCGCGCCCAGTTCCACCTCATTGGTTTCTCCTTCGATTGTGGCCCCTTCGTCTGCCTGGATGTGGCCCCCCACCGCGACCACATCGCCTTTGATCTTAGCCCCCGGTTTCACATGAATGTTTCCCAACACTGCTACCACCGAGTCCCCCACCTCGTTGGACACATCAATATCTCCGCCGATCGCCACGATCGAATCCGTCACCTTCCCATGCACCCTCGCATTCCCGCCGATCACGACGACCACCTCCGCGGTGTCTCCCTCTTTTAGTTCCACATCGTGGCGAAAAACCACCTGGGTATTGCTCCTGATTCCATGGCGAAATTTGTGGCCGGATTTGGAGGTGTTAGTTTGAGTCTCCGTCGCATTCGGCTCCTCCGCGGATTGCGCGGTGTCTGTCTTATTATTACTAACGGCGGACGATTGCTCCGCAGTGCCCGTGTTCCGATCCGTCTGCGCATTCAGCCCCAACACCAGAGCCAAACCGAAAACCACAATGCATATTTTTTTCATAAACTCTTCTCCCGAAGGACGAGTGCTGTTTGTAACCATTTAACTCATTTAACTGATTTAACTTTTTTAACCCCGCTGCCCCTGCCGGTGCGCCAGGACCAGGCGCACCCCCACCGTCCCAAGCCCCAGGCAAATCGAATAACCGAGTGCGACCGCCACTGCGCATCCCGTCAGGATGCCCACGCCCAGATTCTTCACCCCACCGATCATTGCGCCGACCGCCACCGCCAGGCCATGCGTCACAGCCCCGATCGCCGAGAACACACCGCCAACGTGCCTTTCAAACGTAGCGACAGTGGCCAGATGAGGCAGTTCCCAAACTCCATAGCAGACCGCCCCGAACACACACGCCAGCGCCACCAGCGTCCCGACGCGCACGGGCATGGGCCACATCTGCCAGGATTGCCGGTACCACGGCGCCCGTTCCCGCCGCTCAATTTCCGTCATGACCCGTCTCGCCAGCCTCCGCGGCGCCTCCAAATCCGGCAGCCTCTTTAATGCCTGATCGAGTCGGTCAGCCCATTTTTGCTCATTAGCGTTCATTAGCGGTTAAAAAATTCGTGTGCTCGGCCTGCTTCAGCGTCCTGCGAAGAGCCTCTCGCCCCCGAAAAATATCCGTCTTCACCTTTCCCATCGAAATCCGCAGCTTGCCCGCAATCTCCTCATAACTCATCCCTTCCATGTGATAGAGCACCAGCGGCACCCGCTGCGCCGCAGGCAGCGTTTGCAGCGCCCGTTCCACAAATTCCTGCTGCTCCAATCGCTCGAACTCATCCTGCCCCTGGTCCTGCGCCGAAAACTCAATCGGCTGCGGATCATCCGTCTCGCTCCCCGCGCCGCCCGTGAGCATCTCGGAGAAAAAGCGCCAGCGCGAGCGGTACCGCGACAAATGATTCAAGCTCATATTCCTCGCCACGGTTTTGAGCCAGCCGCCGGCGGTCGGACTGTCACATAGCTCATCAAAGCGCTCGTAAGCTTTCAGGAAAACCTCCTGCGAAACGTCCTCCGCCTCCGCGTTGTTGGCCAAAAGCCTCATAGCCGTGCTAAATACCATGTTTTGGTAATTGCGCATGAACGCCTCGAATTGTTCCGCGTCTTTCATCGGCCGCCCGTGGCTGTTGCTGCCAGTTATGCCCGAAAACCTGAATGACGCAAAGCTTTGACATACTCGGCTGGAAGGGAAACCCACATAAGAGAAGACCTCAGCCACAACCTTATCTCATTAACACCCGGCTTCAGCCTCCAAGCACGCGGGCAGGATGACCGTGGCACGGCGGGCCAACACGCTCCCGGGCGCCCCGTGAGCAAGCATCGGCCTATGACTCTCCAGGGGATTGGCCTCCCGATTGATCGGTGCCTTGGTTGGCGTTGCTGCTGGCGAGAGGGGATTGCTCATTGGTGCGCCTTCGCCACCATCCCGCGCCCCAGCCGGCCCCAGCCCAAGGCCCGCCATGGGCGCAAACGCCAGCCCGACGGCCAGTAGTGAAGTAGCGGCCAAAACTCCAAAAACCAGCCGCTCAGATAGAGCCTCGCGCGACGCCGCCAGCCACAGACCCCATCCCCGCGGAACCGATTGCCTGAACCTTTTATTATTCATATCTTACCCCCATTACCCGCCAGCCCCGCCTTTTGTTTCAACTTTTTGCAGGTTTTTTGCTACCTCTCATCTGATATTTTCTACCTTGGCTATTGCAGATTGGCTATTGGCTATTCCGCTCTGCCGCAATGCAAGCTGTTCAATGCTCGATGCTCAATGCTCAATGAAACAGACAAAGTGAAAGACAAAGTGAAAGACAAAGTGCGTGCGAGCGGAGTTGGGCGGGAACTTGTGAAGCCCGTTGGACTCTGGACCGCTCCCCTGCGCTGCCTGGTCTTCCTCCTCGCCGCGTCCTCCATCGCCTGCCTGCTCTCCGATTTCTACCACCTCTGCCCCATGCGGCTGTTCACCCCTTTCATCTTCCTCCCATCCCTCCTCGCGCTCGTCGCCCTCGCCCTCTTTGACCGCCTTTCCGGCGATGGCCACCTCTCCCGCGCCGTTTTCATCGGCCTCGGTGCCGGCCTCCTTGCTGCCGTCGCCTACGACCTCTTCCGCCTCCCATTTGTCTTCGCCAAAGGCCTCGGCATCACTGCTTTCGTGACGCCCATGAACCTCTTCAAAGTCTTCCCCCGATTCGGCGCCATGATCCTCGGCCAACCCACCGAACAGCCCAGCTACTCCCTCACTGCGCAACTTCTAGGCTGGGCCTATCATTTCAGCAATGGCGCCACCTTTGGCGTCATGTATATTGCCATGATCGGCAACCCCGCCCGACGCCATTGGTCCTGGGCCATCCTGATGGCCGTTACTCTCGAACTAGGCATGCTCTTTACCCCCTATCCGCAAGTCTTCGGCATTCAGGTGATCGGCCATTTCATCGCCGTCACTGCCGCCGCGCACGCCATCTTCGGCCTGGCCCTCGGCCTGGCAGTGCGGAGGCTGTGGGTCTAAAGTCCAAAGCAGGGTCGGGCGTCGTGGGTCGGTCCAAAGTCGAACCTCCTGCGCAAAGATTGCCGTCGGCCGGCCAAAAGGGCCGTTTTTGACGGGGGTGGGGGGAGTCATGGGACAAAGCTGCCTTTTGGGCCATTTTAACGGTTTCGATGTCCGTCGAGGGCCGAAGGTGGCCGTGATTGGGCTGGATGAAGGCAGTCCAAAGTCCATTCGCCTGCGTCTGAGTTTGGCGCGAGAATTGGTCGGGAGTCCAAAGTCGCGAAGGGGGTCACGGAAAACTGGCCATAAGAGCGGCGTGCGCGAGGTGCATGCTATTCATTTAGCATCTCGATTTTATGTTCGGCACGGCGTCGTGAGGGCATCAGGTCTCTCTATTCAGATTTCGGACGGGGCAAGCGAATGGGGGGCAGACGAATTTTCAAATCGCTAAAGACCCCGCTTCGGCGCGGCGGGCAAAGTTAATGACAAAGTTAACGATTAAGTTTTGGGATCTGGGGCAAGGTTATGCCCCGGAACTGGAGGCTAGCCAAGACACCCCGCTCGTACCCACGCGTGGGCTGGGCCAGCGCCAAGCCTGCGAACAGCAGGCTGAGGACAATCGCGCAGTTAGAGAGTTGTCAAATGTGGCGGCACAAAAACATTGAAAAGATGCAGAGGTTCAGGCTGCCGGCGAAAGGGCTGCTGCCGCAGCGGCGCGCTGGAGAAATGAATCCCCATTACAGCGGGGTCACTAACCAATCGTGGAACTTGACGGAGTCCGTCGGAAATATGCCTTGGTAGCAGCCGAGGTAACGAGGCTCCGATCAAGGAAAGCCGTAATCCGAAACCGGCAATCCGCAATTGATCAGAGCCTCGTTACCTCGGCTACTACGATGGGAAAAAAGGAAGGGGGCCTCCAGGCCCCCTCTCCGGCTTCGCAGGATGACTTCAGCCGAAGCTGAAGCGGAAGCCATTAGGAGCCGAAATGTTATCTCGCCGCCGGTTGTTGTCAACACTGAAGGTACTTCGTTTGTAACCGGTCAGTGACGGCGGAAATGTCGGAGCGCGGCTGTCCTCAGCCGCAGCGGCTCCGCACGTATGAGACGGCCAGTCGGTCCAGACGCGCCAATGCGAGCGGAGCCGCTGCGGGTGAGGACACCCGCGCTCCGCCATCACTGACCGGTTACCTTCGTTTGTGTAATTATCCTTTGGCCTGCGCAGCAGTTGTGAGAGGACTCCTCCCCAGGAACGGCTCCATCGGGGAAAGACCCGGCACGGGGCGCAGAGATTGGTAACACTTTGGGCATAGACATGAGTAACACTTTTTCATTTAT
>PSRM01000257.1 GCA_003176045.1 Verrucomicrobiota bacterium
GGCTGCGTTTTCCCCCAGGAGCCACGAACGACTCGCACAACAGAGTTGTGCGCTCCGATCTTGAACGCGCCCTGGGCCAAAAATGAGAAAGCGCCAGAGGACAGGTGCACTCCAAAAGCTTCGCAATCGCGCTGCTCTGTGGGCGCAAGGATCTGCACATGCAATCGTGGAGCAGTTTTCATTCTGATTCCGGCAGGGACTCTGGTTTTTCGCGCTGTAAAAAAATAATTTTGAGCGCCGGCACAACCAGCAGGAGCATGATGGGGCCAAGGAGCATGCCGCCCACGATTACAGTGGCCAGCGGCCGCTGCACCTGACTGCCGATGCCTGTGGACATCGCCGCCGGGAGCAGCCCGATGCAGGCCGAGAGACTGGTCATCAGAATCGGACGCATGCGCGTGAACGCTGCGAAGTACACTGCATTGAAGGTGGTTTCCCCGCGGTGACGCGCCTGGTTGAAGTAGGTAATGAGCAGTATGCCGTTCATGACCGTCACACCGAATAGCGATACAAAGCCAATGGCGGCAGAGATGCTGAAACTGAGCCCCGCGACAAATAAGGCGAGGATGCCGCCAGCGATGGCAAAAGGAATTCCGGACAGAATCAAAAGACATTCGAGCACCGAATTGAACTCCGTGTACAAGAGCGCCAGAATTAGCAGAATGCTCACAGGCACGATGACCTCCAGACGTCTGGTGGCTGCCTGCAAATCGCCGAACTCACCTGCCCAGACCAGGCGGTAGCCACTCGGCAGTTTCACATTCCTGGCAATGCGCTCCTGAGCTTCCGCAACCGTGCTGCCGAGGTCCCGTGCGCGCACGCTGAATTTAATGGGGATAAAGCGTTCGGTGCTTTCGTGATAAATCCATGCGGCCCCTGTATCCAAACTGATTGAGGCCAGGTCGCTCAGTGGGATGTAGCTGTTGGCCTGCGAAGCGTTCTGATAGGCGACTTTGATGTTCCGGATTTTTTCCATCGAGTCCCGGTATTCTTCAGGATAGCGCACCACGACACCGAATTGACGATCGCCTTCCAAAACGGTCGTGGCGGCCGCGCCACCCAGGGCCGCCTGGATTACGGAATTGACGTCGCCTGAGTTCAGGCCGTACCGGGCAGCCTTCACGCGGTCCACTTTGATATTCAGATTGGGCTGGCCCAGGACAGGGAAGACGTCCAGGTCGGCCACTCCACGAACCTGTTTCATTTCGTCCCGGATCTGTGAGGCCAGGGTTTCCAGAACGCCGAGGTTGGGGCCGATAACCTTGATGGAGTTAGCGCCCTTCACTCCGGAAATGGCCTCTTCGATGTTATCCTGAATATATTGAGAGAAATTGAAATTGATTCCCGGCAGTTCGGCGCTGAACTGTTTGTGGATTTCTTCGGTAAGCTTTTCCTTGGTCAGACCTTTTGGCCATTGATCCATGGGCCGGAGCGTGGCGAACAATTCGACATTCGAAAAGGGCGCGGCATCACTGCCATCGTCCGGACGGCCATGCTGCGAAACCACCGTCAGGACCTCATGATGCCTTAACAAAATCTCCCGCATCTTTCGCGCTGCAGCTTCGCCGTCCGGCAACGCGAGCGTCATTGGCATCGAGGCGCGAATCCAGAAATTGCCCTCCTCCAGGTGCGGCAGGAACTCGCTGCCCAGGCGCGTTCCTAAAACCGCGGCTACGCCAAGGACCACCACGCCAACCAGGATGGCAATCGCCCGGCGGGCGAGGGCGAAACGCAAAACTGGTTCATAAAGCTTGTGCAAAAACCGCACGATAATTGTCTCAGCTTCCTTTAAATCCTCGGGCAGGAAAAAGGAGGCCAGCACGGGCGTGACGGTTAGCGCGGCGAACAGAGCGCCGAAAAGCGCGTAGGCATACGTGCGGGCCATCGGGCCAAAGATTTGCCCTTCGACGCCCTGCATCGTAAACAACGGCACGAATGCAGCCACGGTAATCAAGGCGGAGAAGAAAATGGCCTTATCCACCTGGATCGCGCTGATAAAGATCAGACGCAATCGGTCAGTCCACCCTACCGCCGCAGGATGCGGACCTGACAGCCGCGGGCTCGTCGGATCGGCGCCCCAGAACCCCTCTTTCAGACGCTGTAGCATGCTTTGTCGTTCCTGCAAGGGCCTCTGAAAATTGCGGAAGATGTTTTCCACAAGGATCACTGCGGCGTCCACAATGATGCCCAGGTCCACCGCGCCCACCGAAAGCAGGTTGGCGCTTTCTCCTCGGGCCAGAAGCAGCATCACCGCAAAGAACAGGGCGAAGGGAATGCTGAGCCCGACAATGATGGCGCTGCGCAAATCGCCCAGGAAAGTGCACTGGATTAGAAAAATCAGCACGCATCCAAACAACAGATTGTGCAGCACGGTATGGGTCGTGACAGCGATGAGCGAGGACCGGTCGTAGTAGGGGACCACTCGGACACCGGGCGGGAGAGTGCCGTCACGGTTCATCGTCTCAATGGCTTCCTTTACTTTTGGAATCATATTGGCGGTCTTTTCAGTGCGGCTCATCACGACAATGGCGCCGACGACGTCATCCTGCTTGTCGCGGCCGAGGATCCCCAACCGCGGCACAAACCCGACTTTCACTTTTGCGATGTCCCTCACATGGACGGGCAACGAGCCGGATTGGGAGAGGACTACGCTTTCAATATCGTCCAGCTTGTATCCCGCCGTGAGGTCATCGGAGCCCCCATCATCAATCAAACCGACGCCGCGGATATTTATGGATTGCTGTCCAATGCGAATTTCGCGGCCGCCGACATTGATGTTTGCATTGGCCAGCGCGGTCAGCATCTGCGGCACCGTGAGGTTGTAGGCCTCGAGCTTGTGCGGGTCGGCCTCGACCTCGAATTCTTTGGTGGGCCCGCCCCAGCTATTGACGGCCACGATGCCCGGGATCGTGAGCAGCCGGCGCCGCACAACCCAATCCTGGACCGTCCTTAAATTGATCAGCCCGAAGTGGTCGGGACCGATTACCTGGTATCGGTAAATTTCTCCCGTAGCGCTATTTTGCTGAATCGTCGGCACGAGTCCACCGGGCAACGAAACGTTTTGCTGCATGGCCACGGCGGCCTGGGCGTAAGCGAAGTGATAGTCCACTCCATATTTGAAGACGACTCGCACGAACGAGAGTCCGTAGAAAGAGGTGGAGCGGATGACTTCGATTCCGGGCGTTGTGTAGAGCCCGATCTCTATCGGGCGCGTGTAGTAGCGCTCCATTTCTTCGGCCGAAAGGCCCGGGGCCTGAGCCGTGATCTCAAGAATCACTGGGGTGGGATTCGGATACGCCTCGATGTTAAGCTGTTTGAAGGCAACCCAGCCTGCGCCCAGGAACGCCACCAGGCCAAACACCACAATCGCGCGGCGCGTCAGGCAGAAAGCGATCAGGGATTTAAACATTGGGGACGGCGGGACTTGACACGAATTACACGAATTAACACGAATTATTCTTATTCGTGTAAATTCGTGTAATTCGTGTCACAAAAACTATCTCGGTTTGTGTCTCACAAAACCACTCGCTTCCACTCCAACGAATCAGCTCCAAAGTTGATTAGCAAACCAAGGCGCAGTCTTGAGGCGGCCAAGTAATTGAGGACCTGCTTCACATGCGCATCGGTAAGTTTTTCGACCGCTTTGGCTTCGAAGAGGATTTTGTCCCAGATAACAAAATCTGCATAATACCGATGCGGCAAAATGACTCCCTTGTAGATTACTTCGTAATTCTTTTCCCGGGAGAACGGAATCGCCGCCCGGCTCAATTCAACTACCAGCGCATCCTTGTAGATAACCTCGTCGTGCCCTTTGCCTAGCTCCTTATGAATCTCCATACAAAGCCCAACAAGTCGAAATGCGTCCTCTTTATAGATTAAGTCTCTCATACGAATCGTTTCAGTACTTCTTTACTGTTTTGAATTCGTGTAAATTCGTGAAATTCGTGTCTCAATCCGAAGGCGGCGCTTGCAGCATGTTGCTCAGGAAAATGGCGCCGTCGGTCACGGCCAGTTCGTTGGGTTTGAGACCATCGTTTACCTGGTATCGGTTTGAATCCTGGAGGCCGACTTTGACGATCCGTTGCGCGAAATGCTTCCGGTCTGTCGTGACCCATGCGGCCATGGTGCCGTCACCATTTCGGACCACCCCGGTCATTGGGATTGCTGCCGACTCGACTGGTTCACTGACCCGGATGGTGAAGGTGGCCAGCATCCCCGGGCGAAGCTCATCTTTAGGATCGGCGATCTCTGAACGCAGCATCAGGCGGTGCGTGGTCGGATCCACTGCTTGCGCCAGCCTGGTGATTTTTCCTTCGAATGTTCGTCCCGGGAATGCGCTGACTGTAGCCCGCACCTGTTGGCCCGCTTTAAAAAGCGGCGCGTCGGCTTCAGGAACGTTGGCGATAAGCCATTTGAGGCTAAGATCGGCCACCGCATAAGGCGCAGGCGCCGTGCCCGGCTGCACCAAAAGCCCGGGCTGCGCGTTCCGGGCCGTGACACGGCCAGTGACTGGGCTGCGGATAATCAACTCCCGGTCTACCTGGCGCGTTGATACGACGCGATCAATCTCGTCCTCAGACTTCCCGAACAGCGTCAGCGTGTTGCGGGCGGCCCTAACAGCTCCCTCGGCGGTGTGCTGGTCGGAGGTGACCTGCTCGAATTCGCGTTCGGAAACGCCATTGGTGCCGTGGAGATCCCTCACTCGAGCCAGGTGCTTTGTGGTCAATTCGAGCGTCGAGGTAGCGGAAATAAGCGCCGATTCGGCCTGGATGAGATCAGGGCTGTCAATCGCGCAGAGTGGCTGCCCTTTTTGGACCGTATCGCCAAGGCTGGCGAGCGCATTGATGACCTTGCCCGGATACGCTGAGAACACCTGGACAGCCAAATCCTGATCGTAATCAATGTTTCCCATTTCATCCTTCTCGACCGCAAACGAAATGGTCCCAACAGGCTCGATTTTTATAGCACTCAGTTGGCCAGCAGTCAGTTCGACGGTGGCTTCCGTATTCGTATGGGCGCCCTGTTCTGCCGCCTTCGGCATCTCATTATCAGGGTGAGATCGTTTGCACCCGCCAGCCAGAGCCAGCGGCAGGAACGTGCCCAGAACAACCCTTAGAATTGTCGCGGCCAGGCTAAGGCGGCTCTGACCACCAACCATAGGCCACAGACCACGGACCACGGACCACGAACTGCTCGCCAGAGAGGATGCTACTGCATACAAACAACCAACCCGGAGCTTGGGGCTTGAAGCTTTAGGCTTCCTTGAAGTTTGAGGTTTGAAGTTTGAAGTTTCTCTGGTGTTTGGTGTTTGGTCTTTGGTGTTTGTCGCGCTCTGTCCTCTGCTCTCTGACCTCTGCTCTCTCATGCTTTGTGGCAATTAGAGCGCAGAGGTTAAGCCAGTGGGTTAATTCCTCACATTAGGCACGGCCTAATTTTCGTGTAGGGCGGGGTACTACACGCCCGCATGCGAGGCTCATCCCTTGACAAGCAAGAATCATTGAATCTTGCAAAACATAGAAAACGAAAGCGGCGGAATACGCCGCACTCCAAACGCTTCGCGACTTCCACGGCGCACATTCAGCGCGAAGCGTTTGGAGTGCGCGGCATTCCCGCGCTTTCATTTGCAAATATCTCCCGAGATCCGACCCGGAGTGTCTGGCCAATCCGCCCGTTCGTTAGCCTCGATTCCTGCTTTCGTGCCAACGGACGGCTTCGCGCAAAAGCTCGGTCGCGCTGGCGAGATTGAGCTTCTCCTTTATCCGGGCGCAATAGGCTTGGACCGTTTTAAGACTCACGCAGAGAGATTCGGCGATTTGGCGCGTAGGGCGGCCCTGCCCGAGAAGTTGGAAGACCTCGAGTTCGCGGTCGCTGAGTTGCTCGACGGGCGATTGGGTTGCGAGCGTTTTTCCCTGCACAAACCGCGCGGCCATCGCGGCTGTGATCGGCTCGCTAAGATAAAGTTTTCCAGCAATGACCTCGCGAATGGCAGCAATGACTTTTGAGGTTGTCTCACGCTTGATGACGTAGCCCCGAGCCCCTGCGCGCATGGCTCTTTCGACATAGTGCATTTCCTCGTGCATCGAGAGCACCAGCACCGCAACGGCCGGGCGAGTCTGCTTGAGGTCCTTGATCAATTCGATACCCGAGGAATCTTTAAGGGACAAATCTACAATTGCGATGTCCGGATTGGAATCAAGAATGGCTTTGCTGGCTTGAGGTCCATTCTCGGCTTCGCCGCAGACCAGCAGATCTGTTTGCTGATTGATCAAGTTCGTCAGCCACTCCCGAACCAACGGGTGGTCATCAACGAGGAAGACGGTTTTTTTATAAGAGTTCATCCGGGAACTCCTCCTCGTCCTCGTCCTCGTCCACGTCCTCGAATTGGCGCGTGAAGAATCGAGGACGAGGACGAGGACGAGGACGAGGACGATTGAGGGCCGTGCATTTTAAGGCTTTTGGTAGGCGGCTTTTGGAAACGCGCACGTCACAATTGTCCCACCCGTGGCTGCAGGCTCAATGACAAACGTACCGCCAATCATCGCCGCACGGTGGGCCATGATGCGAATGCCCAACCCCGGCTTCTCTGATAGATTGTCTGGCACCCCGAGGCCGTCGTCCTCGATGGTGAGCTTCACCTGCCCATTATGCTCGGAAAGGTTAATCCCGATGCGTTTGGGTTTGCCGTGCCGGATGGCGTTTCTCACGGATTCCTGCGCGATGCGAAACAAATGCGCGGCGATGGCGTCGTCGTAGATCAGCACTGGGGATTCACATTCAAAAACGCATTGCAGCCCTGCGCCTTTGCTGATGTTCCCAGCCAAATCATGAAAGGCAGCCATCAGGCCTTCGGCATCTGTCTCCACCGGATACAAGCCGCGAGCGAAGTTACGCGCCAGGTCAATGCCCTGCTCGACCAGTTTGACCACATGCCCCGCGTCGGCGGCTTCCGGGCGAGACTGGTCAGCCAGCGTTTGAGTCAGGACCTGGCCGGCCAAGGCAGTTGCGGTCAGGTGTTGACACAAGTTGTCGTGCAGATCATGGGCGATGGCCCGTTGCTCACGCTCGCTGGCCTTGAGGATTTGCTCCTCCAGACGCTGCCGCTCGGTCATCTCGCGCGTCAGCGCCTCCGTGCGCTGTTTGACTCTCAATGCCAGATCACGCTGTAAGGAGCGCAAACTCGTCAGCAGCCAAACAACGATAAAATAAAACGCCGCCAGGATGACCGCGTTCCAGACCGGAACCACCGGATTCGCATAGTGTTTGCCCGCCTGCAAATCGCCGATGATCCACACCAGGACGCTCAAGACCGACATAGCCAGCCCAAACCCTTTGCCAATGAACCACGCGGCAACTCCAATGGGCAGCAGATAAAAAACAGAGAACATGACCTCGAACCCCGTCAGATAATCAACCGTCCCGATCAAGGCCAGGGCCGCGAGGCAGGCAATCACCAGAGGTGAACGCGGACGGAGGTGGAGTTTTTCGAGGAGAGCGGTCATTTAACTAACCAGAATGGACACCAAGTGAAGTTTTGTCGCAAACAAATTGAGCTAGTCGCCTTCTCGGAGGGCGGATTCATGAAGCTGTAGGAGACGACGCGAGGAGTCTTCTCGTTCGGAAGTGGCCGGCAATCAAGCATTCCTCCCCACGAACGGTTGTCCTGGGAAAGACCCGGCACGGGGCGCAGAGATTGGTAACACTTTGGGCATAGACATGAGTAACACTTTTTCATTTAT
>PSRM01000346.1 GCA_003176045.1 Verrucomicrobiota bacterium
TGACGCCATTGTTTGCGGCTGTATTGTTCGCGGCGGCCTCCCAACCGGTCCAGTTGCATAAGCCGGTGCTCGTATAAGGAATCGTGAAGGGACCAAAAACACTGCCCGAGAAGGTCAGATTCCCGTAGGAAGCTTCCTGATAGAGCCCGGCTACCGATGACTGGGAGCCGAACATCAAGTCGTTAATGCTCGATTTAGTGCAACTGAGGGAAGCATCAGTGAAATTCAAAAGAATAACGGCTACTTTGTGATTAGCTGTGAGAGGTGCTGCCGGAGCCGTCTGGAGCACCACAAAATTTGTCTCGGCCAGGGAAACGCCGATCCCATCCGCTGTCGAGGAACCGCTCAGGGCAACCTTGTCACCCGTGTGGAGTTTCGGCGGGGCCTTGCCTTTGAAGTGCAATTGATGCCTCATGCCTGTGCGCTCATCCTCGACCGAGTAGAAGACCTTCGAGGAATGATTCACAAAATCATCGGCAACCGTCACTCTGAGTATGCCTGTGACCGCGACATTGGACGAACTATTGGTAGGGATTTGGGCCGCCGCATACCGCGTGAGCGATAGGTACAGGCCGCAGAGCAGGAGCGACAGTTTGTTCTTCATATTTCGAATCTAATGGTTGACGGTTGGTTTGTTTCGGCTTCGTGCCGTTGGGGGTTACTTAAGCAAGCGGGCGCAAAGGGTTACAAAGCAGCGGGCGGGCATCGGTGACATGAACCAGCCAAAACCCGCCCCAATCCACACCCGAAGATCGAGCCGCTACAGCCTGATTAACCGTGCGACATTTGCCACAAGGAGCGGTGGGAGCAAAAGGGTTACAGGCCTTGCCACGCTACGGCGCCACCAGCAAGCTGTTGAAATAGGCGTCGTGCGCGGAGCCGAAACCGGCACTGGAATTGAAGAGCCGCACTACCCCGATGCTCCCGCTGTTGGAAAGCGTGCCGGTGAGCGTCGTAGTGGCTCCGCCGTTGGGTGTAATAGTAACCGTGTAAGTATCCGGGCCCAGGAGCTTCAACTCGATGTGGAGTCCGCCGTCAGTGAAAGGAATGCCCGTGGCGCGACCGCTCGACGAGTCATTAATACGATACTGGGTGTCGCCCCCCTGAAAGTAGAACACGAACCGGTCGCTGTTGCCGTTGCGTAAGCTGACACCAACAATGCCGGGCCCCTTACTGCCGCCGTTTTGGCTGGCGTTATTGATGTAGCCGTTGTCCATGTCCACCTTAAAGGTCTGGCCTACCGCAAGCGGCATGTTGAAGGAGCGGAGTGCTTCACTGAGCTTGCCACTATTGGCAAACATGCCCCAGGATTTGTTGCCTGCTGTGTTGATATTTCCGGAGCTGCCGCTGCCATTGGTCGAGGAATCATACACAAAGAATCCGCCGCTGCCGCTCGTGGTGTTCAGGGTCCACGGTCCCAGGCCAAAGCCGGCGACCGCGCTGGCCCAACCGGCGTTGTAGGCGGGGTCGCTGGCGTTATCCGAGGCCAGCACCAGGTGCAGCCGATAGAACTGATTGCTGCTGATCGGTCCGTCAGTGATCACATAGTTTCCATAGTTTCCACCCACAATCACCGGCGCGGCCGGCACCACCTTCCAAACCGGCGGCTTTAGCGTTGGAGTGGATTCGAGCACGTAGCCGGGCTGGTTCGCCGGCCAACTGAGCACAGCGTTCGGCCCGGCCTTAATCATTCTTAAGGCGGGCGGGTTGAGTTCGTAAGCGCCGATGTCGCTCCCGTCGCCGCCAGGGGGAACGGCGATAGCCGGATTCCTGTAAGGCCGTGGGTACCCGCGCTGGTCACAGGGCGAAAACACGGAGTTCGAGCCGCGGTCTATTGCGGGACTCCCCGGCAGCAGCGCGATCGTGGGCGTATAACCTCCATTGTTTTTTAACCCTGCAGGGTCCAACATCGGGTTGGTATTGCGCTGGTCACCCGGACGATTAAGGAACCCTGCCGGAGTTGTGCCAGGCCCCCCGGCGGCTGAGTCGCTGCTAAGGTTGTAGCCGCTTGAACTGAAAATGCCTTGGCCATTGCTGCCAAGATTCGCTCCCATCCCGGTTCCTTGATTCAAAAGCGTGTTTCCGATCACAACGGTTGTGCTCGAACCGCTGACGCCATCGTTTTCGATGCCGCCTCCATTCGAGGCGGAATTGCCACTCAAGGTCGAGTTGAGGATCTCGAAATATGTGCTGCCCCCGTTAACGCCATAGTTATAGACTGCGCCGCCAGCCGGGGCTGAGTTGAAGCAGAAGGTGCAGTTCATCACCGACAGCGAAGCCCAGTCCCAGGAGCTGCCGCCGTTGTTCATAATGCCTCCCCCGCCGTAACCAGTAGCTGAATTCCCCACGAAAGTGCTGACGTTAACATCAAGAATTCCCAAATCAGCCTGCACTCCTCCTCCGCCGGAGCCCGCCGAATTACTTGAAATGACGCTGTTGGCGATATACGCCGTGGCGCTGGTGCCATAATTGCGCAAGCCTCCACCAAAACCACTGGCCGTGTAGTTGTTTGCGAGCGTGCTCCAAATGAGTTGCAGCGACCCGGTCCCTGTCTGGCCATTATTGAAGATGCCGCCGCCACCGTAACCACTGACTTCCGAATTGCCCGCCACAATACAGTGGTAAACCGTTACTATCCCGCGATCATTGTAGATGCCTCCGCCTCCCAGGCCGTTGTCGTAGCCATTGGTGATGGTTAGGCCCGCAATGTAGGCAGTTACCGATGGCATGACGTGAAAAATGCGGCTGGCGGCATTTCCATTAATTGCCAGAGTGGTTGGGCCGGGCCCAAGGATCGTTAGATTCGTCCTGATCAACAGCTCTCCGCTGGTGAGCGTGATGGTTCCAGCTAGATTTGAGGGGATGCTGATGCTGCTCCCAGGCGGCGCCCAGGCAATGGTGTCCCGCAGCGAGCCCGGCCCGCTATCGTTGAGGTTAGCGACACTGATCGGGTTCGGTTCTATGGCGCCGATGCCCGAATGGCTCGGAATCCCGTTGACGAATACCGTCACCAGTGCATAGCCCTGCGACAGGCCAGTGACGGGAGCTGCCGTAAAGGAAATCGTCTGCCAGTTCGTGCAAAGCAGGAACGCCGTTTGCCCGCTCTCGATGCTGCGCACTTGAACCAGTGGGTAATCGGTCGCCGAGTCCTGGCCGTTATTGCCGCCTGAGGCCCCGGACGTGCCCCGCAAACCTGTGCCGGTCAGTTGGAACGCGCCCACGTTGAGCGTCGAATTCAACGCGGTAATCTGTGGCTGCCAGGCCGGGCTGAAGCCCAGTCCGGCATCGTAAAGCTCGGCGTTGGCGAGGAAGGGGCCGACATTATTGGCGCCGCCTGTCACCAGCACTTTAGCGTTGGGGAGCAGGGTCGCGGCGTGGTAAAAGCGGGCGTTGGTCAGCGCGCCGCTGGCGGTCCACGTCCCAGTGGCCAGGTCGTATAACTCTGTGCTGGAAAGCGCAGCCGTGGACCAGCCGCCGGCCACCACCACTTTGCCATTGATCAATAACGTCGCAGTATGGTCATAGCGCGCAGTGTTCAGGCCGCTGGAAATCGTCCAGGCCCCGGAAACCGGATCGTACAGCTCAACGCTTGATAGTGCACCGCCCGCACCCAGGCCGCCCGCGACCAGCACCCTCCCATTGGGCAACAAAGTAGCGGTGTGACTGCGTCGGGGGAAATTCAAGGGGCCGGTGCTGGTCCAGGTTCCGGAGGCCGGATCGAACAGTTCGGCGCTTCCCATCACAACCCCCTGGGACTGTCCGCCGGCCACGAGTACCTTTCCGTTTGGCAGTAGCGTGGCTGTGTGCCGGGAACGTCCGGTGTTCAGCGCGCCACTGGTGGTCCAGATCCCCGTGGCAGGATCGTAAAGCTCGGTGCTGGATAGCTGGGCGCCGTTGTTGTCGCCTCCGGCAACCAGAACCTTTCCATTCACCAATAAAGTCGCCGTGTGAAAGTAGCGAGGGGTGCTCAACGTCCCGGTCATCGTCCAGGTTCCTGCGGCAGGATCGTACGATTCCGCGCTCGAGAGATTATTGCCGTTCGGATCGGCTCCACCGGCTACCAACACTCTCCCAGTGGGCAGTAGAGTTGCGGAGTGACGCGATCGGTAATTATTGAGTGGGCCGCTGGCCGCCCAAGTGCCCGCCGCCGGGTCGTACAGCTCGCTATTGGGCGGAGTGCTGCTGGTGTAGTAGCCCCCGGCCACAATCACTTTGCCGTTCGGCAGCAGCGTCGCAGTGTGTTCATTAAGCCCGGTATTGAGCGCGCCGGTCCCGCTCCAGGCGCCAATGGCTGGGTCGTATAATTCAGCGCTCGATAGATAACCACCGCTCCCGTATCCGCCTATGACGAGCACCTTGCCGTTGGCCAGCAACGTAGCCGCGTGGTCCCAGCGTGAAGTATTCATCTGGCTAAAGGTGGTTGTGGCGGTGCCATTGCCATAGTTCTGCGAGCCACCGGCCACCAGCGTCCTGCCACTGGGCAGCAGCGTGGCTGTGTGCCATGCCCGTGCCGTCATCGAGCCGGTGCCTGTCCAGGTTCCTGTCGTAGGGTCAAAGAGCTCCGCGGATGACAGCATAAAGCCAGCAGCCTCTCCTCCCATCACGTACACCTTCCCCCCGGGCAGGCAGGTAGCCGTATGCCCATAACGCGCATCGCTCATTTGGCCGCTTCCTGTCCAAGTCCCAGTGGCTGGATCGTAGATCTCCGTCGTCGCCAGCGCACCGGTGAAATATCCACCTGAAACCAGCACCTTTCCATTCGGCAGCAACGTTGCGGTGTGGCTATGGCGCGGGGTGCCCAGCGATCCAGTGGTTGTCCAGACGCCGGTTGAAGGGTCATACAACTCCGCGCTGGACAAAACGCTGTCGTCCGCGCCTCCCACAACCAGCACCTTCCCATTCGGAAGCAACGTCGCCGTATGCGAGGCGCGTGGGGAGTTCATTTGGCCCGTCGCTGTCCATTGCCCGGTGGCCGGATCGTAGAGCTCCGCTGCTGCCGGGTACCCGGCCACGCTTGGATAGTTGTAGCCCCCCGCGACCAGCACTTTACCGTTAGGCAGCATTGTCGCCGTGTGGGCGTAGCGGGGCGTGCTCAGTGAACCCGTCAGCGTCCATATGCCAGTGGCCGGATCGTAGAGCTCAGCGCTCTGCAAAGTCGGAGCCTCACCATTATTGCCGCCGGCGACAAGAACCTTGCCATCCGAGAGCAAAGTGGCGGTGAAACCAGCGCGCGCGGTGTTGAGTGAGCCCGTGTAAACCCAGGGAGCGGGGGCGACCTGGCCCATGGTGGATAGATCTAGCGCCAGCAAGGCCAAAGTCGCCGCTGATGTTCGTCTTAGCGTCCTGATGAGTTGCGTTTTCATGTGTGTTTTACATAAGCGACATCAGGAAAAGGTTACAGACGTAGAGGATGGAAAGTGGGATTCTTGGAATTGTGGATTAATGGACTATCGGTCATCGCATCAGTTGGTGGCGGCGCTTGCGCGATCCTGAGGCTGCTCGCGGGCAACAAATCCCGGGTAACAACTGTGGGGCGAGCTTCGCTGAAAATTCCGGCGCGTCGAAGGGCCGGCTCGATCCCTGAAACCTCGAACCGCGACCCGCTTAGGGCGTCTGATCCATTCGGTAGAACTGGACCGGCCCCGCGCCATTGACCATCAGACTGGTTGGGCCGTCGGACGAGACCGTGGTTTGGGCTATCACGGCGTAAGGTCCCTGTGCAACCTGGCTAGAGTAAAGGTGATAAGTTTTGCCGGCCAACCCATACCAACTCACGGTGACGTTGTTGCCAGTTTTTTGAATGCCCGAAATGCGGAAAATCTGACTCAGCCTGGAGCCGCCTGCGTTCCGGGTCATGTCCCAAAAAGCTTGAACTGTGGCGATTGGCTTGCCCCAACTATCCAGCAAAGTGTAGGCCCAGGATACGGACCCGAAATTCAACGAGATGGTTTCGGAAGGCGCCGCATTCGTGAAATTGCGGTCGAAGGACGGAGCGATCCCCGTGACGATCACGTTGGTCAGCCCCAGTTCCAACACGGCGCTCTGGCCCTCGTCCAGATTGACGATTTGAAGCCGGGCACTGGCAACAGGCTTGCCCAGCGCACAGTTCTGCATGAGTACCGGCGAGGTCCTGTCCACACATTTCGCCAGCCTCAAGTCGGAAAAGTGTGCTCGCCCAGCTACTGGCGATGCCGCGGGACTCTGATCCAGTGTCAGAATGTCAATCCAGTTCGTGCGTCCGGCATCGTGTGACTCGCCGGGAATACCTGGCAAGAACAGGTATGCTTTAAATGCCCCATGCGCTTGAACGACGAGCGATAACGCGGTAAACAGCGCGGCAAGCCGTCTGCTGATGGGTAACAAAGGGGGGATCATGCTGGATCGGCTCATGCAGATACTTTCGTTACCAGGTCAACAGTGTTACCAACTTGTGCCGCAACTCTGGTTCGCCGCCATGTTCCAGCAGGAGTTGACTGAGGAACCCGTGGAGCCGTCCGAGTTGACCGCAACGTATTGCATCTGAATTTGCCCAAAAGTGAAATTGACCACCTCAGCAGGCCGGGCATTGAGCCCTTCACTCGCGCTTAGGCCGGTCACTATCACTGTGCTCAGCGTGATGATGTAAAAATCCACGGATTTGCCATTGTTCATGGATTGCACATAAAGCGTCACCGTTGGCAGGATACGGCCTGTTGCCAGGTTGTACATCAACGCTGGAGAAGCCTTATCCACAAACTTACTGACTGAGAGCTCCGAAAAGGCAACACGGCCTACCGTTGGCACCCCAGCATCGCCCATCCCCGTGATCGGCATAGTTCCAGCAAACGAAAAAGATGTGGCCACGATGTCTCCAACATGGTTCGTAGCTGTAGCCTCACCCGATATGCCGCTGACTCTTAAAAAGACATTGTATTGCTGCGCCTGACAAGCCGGCGCGATCAGCAGCATGATGAGAGTCAGGCCAGCCAGCATGAGAATTTTCGCAGTTTTGGTTTTATCGGCTGCGGCCCGCAGCGCGAGGAACTCCGGTTTGGAGCCATCCGTCTTTAATAATTTTGCTTTCATAGTTGCCGTTTCGTTGCGCCCACCGGGTTTATCCACTGGGCAGTCATGTTAAAATTAAGCTTTTTGTCCGAATGGTTACGCAGGTTTACAACGAAGCTGCCCCCTGCTTGCCCAGGGTGACGCTCCCGCGATATGCCTGGACGGTCATGGGTTTGCTGATCGTGAGTGTTTGCGGTGACCACGATTCCGCAAATCCATGATTCCATTACTCCATCATTCCATCTCCCATCTTCCATCTTCCACCTTGCACCTCCGTAACCTTTTTCCGGTTCCGCTTAAGTAGCTCGTAACGGCTCCACGCCGCTCGTGGCTTGGTCAGGTGAAAACGGCTTGCAGCGAAAAATTTACTGTGTGTGGTTGCAGGCTACCTGAATCCGGTCTTCGTGTGAGGAACCGGACGCTGCCTCCAGGCAACGATTGTGGCGCGACGGCGCGGGCCGGTTTGGAATGCAGAAGTCAGAGCTCAGAGGTCAGTAATCAGAGCCGCGACCGTGAGGGAGCGTCCGAGCAGCAGCCAAAGTTCGAGGTTCAAAGTTCGACGTTCAAGGTTCGCCGTTTGCCCCCGTCCGATCAGTAGTCAGTGGTCCGTGGTCAGTGGTCAGTGGTCTCTTCTGTAACCTTTCCCCTCCCCCGCTTAAGTAGCTCCACGTCGGCCATTGTGGGCCGGCAAGCGCGAAACTAAAACAGTAAACCAAATCAAACAGTGCTCAGCTATATGAACAACACATCATCCATCATCCACCATCCATCATCCATCCATCCACCAATCCAGCAATCCAACAATCCGATAATCCCTCGGCCCTCGTCGTTCCTCCGCCGCTCCCTGCTGATCTGCGGCCTGGTGCTGTCTCTGGCGCGGCACGGGCATGCCCAATCAACGGCCTTCACCTACCAAGGCAAACTGAATGACGGTTCGAATCCAGCGTCGGGCCTCTACGACATGACCTTCACATTGTTCGATTCCGCCACGGGTTTGAACCAGATCGGCCTTCCGGTCTCGGCCTTCGCCACGCCGGTTACCAACGGTCTGTTCACTACTTCGCTCGATTTCGGGAGCGGTCCATTCACCGGACCGGCCCGCTGGCTGGAGATCCAGGTCAAAACGAACACCAGCGCTACTTATAACAAGCTCACCCCGCGCACTGCCCTCTCTCCCACCCCTTATGCCATCTACGCGCAAACGGCGGGCACGGTTACCAACAGCGCGATCACCAGCTCGAAGATTGCCTCCGGCCAGGTGGTCAAGAGCCTGAATGGGCTGACCGACGCTGTTAGCTTGGCACCGGGAACAAACGTAAGCCTGGTGCAAAGCGGCAACACGCTCACGATCAACTCCAGCGGCAGCGGTGCGTTTTCGCTCAACGGCACGAACGCCTACTACAACCGAGGTTATGTGGGCATCGGCACAACCAGCCCTGCGCATCCTTTTGAGGTGCAGGCACCGGCGGCAGGATACGACGCTTTCTCGTGGGGTATCCTGGGAACCGAAATCGGGCGACTCGGCTGCGCTGGCGGCCTCAACGTCGGTTGGCTCGGCCTGTACAACAACGGGACGCGAAATGTGGACATTCGGGCCAGCGGCCCCAGCTATCTCTTGGGTGGCAATTTCGGCATCGGCACCGCCAATCCAAGCAGCCAGCTCGATCTATTTGACGGGTCAGAAGACCTGCTTTTGAATGGAGACGGGATCGTCTTCACCCGTAGCACGGGACCGGGTTATATACAGGCCAATAATCGCATTGATTTTGTGGTGGGTAATGGGGTCAACAACCAGGGCGGCGATGCCGGCTCGATACTTACCCTCAATAGTGATCCGAGCTTGGGTGGCCAGTGTGCAATTTTTCGCGGCCCGGTTACCGTCCCTGTACTGACGATCACCGGCGGATCCGACGTGGCCGAACCTTTCCGCATGCCTGAATGCACCCCCAAAGGCGCGGTCGTAGTGATTGATGAGAAAAATCCCGGCAATCTCAAGATCAGTGAGACCGCGTATGACACTCACGTCGCCGGCATCGTCAGCGGCGCCGACGGCATCAACCCCGGCCTCAGTCTGCATCAGGAAGGCGTGCTTGAAGGTGGCCAAAACGTCGCGCTCTCCGGCCGCGTGAAGGTGCTGGCCGACGCCTCCAACGGCGCCATCAAACCCGGCGACCTCCTGACCACTTCCGAGGTGCCTGGCCACTGTATGAAGGTCACTAACCATGGCCGCGCCCAGGGTGCCATTATTGGCAAGGCCATGAGTTCACTGGCCAGCGGCAAAGGCTATGTGCTGGTGCTGGTTTCGCTGCAGTGAAGCGCAGTGATTGAAACCAAGTCTGTAAACAACTCTCAAATACAATACTTATGAACACGAAACTTATCACGGCTGCTCTGCTGCTCCTGGCGACCGGAAGCCCCTCCCTGGCATCGCCTCGAACTGAGGCGAATGTCAGGAAAGCTGTTGAAACCTGGGTGCGCGGTGTCACCGCGGATAAACGCGCTGCCGCGGTCGTCGAAGAAATGAAACCCTACAGCCAAAACGGAACCAACGCAGCCTATATTGTGAGGTTGAAAGGTGGTGGGTACTGTCTGGCCGGGGCCGATTCGCTGGTGCTGCCGGTTTATTGGTACTCGCCTAAAGGCGCGTATGACCCTAAGAACCCGGGCTGTAAGTTCATTCTCCACGAGATCGCCGACCGCCTTAGCTACGTTCAAGCTCTACAGGCGAAGGGCGACCTGGCGCTCAAACAGCAGAAAGCCGCCCTGGATGAGCGGGCAGTACAGTGGGACGCACTGGCCGCCGGGCAGACGATCACTACCTCGGCCACGAGTTCGACTCTTTTGACCAAGAGCGCTCCAGGCATGCTCGTGCTCCCGCTCACATGCCAATGGGGCCAGGACTATCCTTTCAATGATTATTGCCCGGAACTGCCCGGATGGGGTCCAAACGGTACCCCGGGCTCCACTTTGGTCGGTTGTGTGGCTACGGCCATGGCCCAGGTAATGGATTACTGGAAGTGGCCGAATACAGGGGCCGGCCCTCCGGCCAGCGTTACCTACAATTACCGTGGGACGAGCGGCACTTTTTCTGCACCCGTGCCCACAGATCCGGGCATTCCCTCCTTTTGGGCTGGAAAGCTAAGCTGGTCGTCAGGCTTCCTGACGATGAGCGGCTATTGGGATGCGTCGTTGCTGGGGTACGCGATGGGCATCACTGTGGACCCAACGTTTCAGAGTGCGCTCCAAAGCCTTTATGCTGAACTGACGGCTTGGAGCAGCATTTGGGCGGCGGACTTTGGCGCGACCACCTACAATTGGAGTCAAATGCTCGACCAGTATTCAGGCGATGCCGACCCGGGCGCGCTCACCGCGGCGAAGATTTCTTTTCATGCCGGGGTGGCCGTTGGCATGGACTATGGACTCAAAGGATCCGGAATCCCGGAGTCAGCCGCGGGAAGAATATCCGGCGCACTCGCCTTGCATTTCCGTTATGACCCGTCGGCCACCTGGGGCATTTTAAACATCAACATGCTCGTGAACGAGATCCAGTGGCGACGCCCTGTGATCCTGGTTGGAGATAGCGGCAGCGTGGCCCACTGTTGGGTCGTTCTCGGCTACAACCAGCGAACCAGCCCATGGCAATTTGCCATGAATATGGGGTGGAATGGGAGCGCCAATGGCTGGTATTCGGTAGATCAAGTGCCCCTCGGCCTGGATTACAACCAAACCGAAACAGTTCAAATTGCGCCGTTCAGTGCGGTTGGTTTTGTTGGCTCGAGCAGTTCCGGAAACGGCTCGCCCAGTTCTCCTTACTCGAACATCGAACAAGCTCTCGCGAACGCAGCCAATGGAACGACGCTTATATTCAAAGCTGGCAGCTATAATACGTTCTCGGCCTCTCAACTGGTGCTCAACCGGCCTCTTACGCTCAAAGGAATGAACGCAACAATCGGCAAATAGAACGCCAAACCAAAAATCCCAAAATTGAAAGGAAAGAATATGAACCAATATCTCCATAAAGTTCTCCGAACGACTGGCCTTATCCTGATCAACCTCTGCGCGGCAGCACATGCAGGCACCTCGATTACGTGGTCGGCTATCGCTGGCGGCAGCGCAACAAGCTCCGGTGGCAGCTTCTCCCTCACCGGCACTGCCGGACAGCCCGCAACCTCTCCTTCGGCGGCCGCCAACTGTTCACTTGTGCCGGGCTTCTGGGCGGCCGACACAATCAGCTCTCCATGGCTCACGCTGACTCGTTCGGGCGCGAACCTTGTCATCTCCTGGCCGTCGTCGCTGACCGGGTTTACCCTTCAGCAAACCAAGGACCTGACTGGCAAGCCGGTTTGGTCAACCGTGTCCCAGACCACGAGCCTGGTTGGAAGCCAATACCAAGTCACTATTCCCGCAACACAAATTAAACAATTCTTCCGCCTGGTGCATCCGTAGAGGGGTGATGCTTCAAATGCGGAAGGGGTAAGGGCGGGTTTTGGAAGGCTCTCAGACCGCCAAAACCCGCCTCATGTTCTTTGGGACATCCGTTCAGAGGTGGCGGAGCGCGGGTGTCCCCACCCGCAGCAGCCACGTTCGCATTCACGCGTCCGGACTGGCTGGCCGTCTCGTCCATTTCGGACGTGCAGCCGCTGGGGACAGCCGCGCTCCGTCGTTTCCACCGTCAGTGACCGATTACTCTTTGGGGTTCTTTCGTGCTTTGAGGCTGCTTCGAATCGCACCGAATTACCTCCTCCGACCCGGCAGGCGGCAACCAGGATTGGCGAGTCCTGGAACCGGGAAAGACATTGGTGGTCGCCGATATTAAAGGTCTCGGTTGCATTGTCCACCTGCGCGACAATATCACCAGTCCTGAGCCGCATCATTTGCAGTTGCACGTGTTGCAAATGCACTGGGACCACGAGAAGGACCCTAGCGTCGAGTCGCCAATTGGCGACCTTTTCGGAATTGGTTTCGGTTTTTCTGAGAAGATGAATTCCGCCTTCCATATTGGTATCGGACCGAGCCGCACGCGCCCTTTGCAAAGATGCCTGAGGTACGCGAGCGTCTGAGTTGGGCGGAGAAAACGAACCGCTAATCTTCGCTAATCTTCGCTAATCAGAATCCGGGTGTTCAAGAATTAGCGTAGATTAGCGGAAATTAGCGGTTTAAAACCTCCCCTCTACCCAATTCCTGTTTCCATGCCCGACGTAATCCCTTACATTCTGCGGCCTTCTTGCTGAGCATGATGCGTATTCACTTTCTACTTCTCACCGGATTTGTTTTGTTGCCGATCCAACGGATTGGGGCGCAGGCTGCCGAAGATGCCAAGCTTCAGCGCTTCATCAAAAATTATCTGGAGCAGCATTTTCGGCAGCAGCCCTTGGCGGCCACCGCCCTGGGCGATCACCGATTCGACTCTCGCTTGGACGATATTTCGCCCGCGGCCCGCGAACAGTGGCTCAAGCTGGCTCAGTTCACGCTCAGGGATCTACCCAGCCAGGTGGATTACAAGAGACTCACCCGCGATGGCCAAATTGATTTTGAAATCCTCCAGCACGATTTGAAGCGCGAATTGTGGGTCTTCAACAATACTCGCCCTTTCGACGAGGACGCGCGCTCTTATGGACGGTACTTGAGCGACAGCGTCTATTTGCTCCTGACGGAGTCAACCCAACCCAAAGAGACAAACATTGCCAATGCCATCATGCGAATGGCCGAGTTTCCGCGCATCATCGCCGAAGCAAAACGTTCGCTCAAAAATCCCGCCAAGCCAATCCTGGAAACCGCCATCCGCCAGAATTCCGGCGCCATCGGTTTCTATGAAAAGGATATATTCAATTATGCCGGCGAAACACCGCAACTAGCGAAGCTGAAAGCAGCGACCGCCAAAGCCGCAGTTGCGTTAAAAGAATATCAGCAATTCCTCGAAGGCCCCGCGCGCAAACGGGCGAAGGAAAACTGGCGTCTCGGGCGGGCCAAGTTCGATCAGAAATTCGAATTGGAAATGGATGCCGGTGTCAGCGCCGAGGAGAACCTGGCCATTGCTAAAGTTGAGTTCGCGCGGGTCCATAACGAATTATATGTGGTCGCGCGCCAACTTTGGCCGAATTATTTTCCAGGCAAGCTCTTTCCACCCGATGATTCACCCGGACGGCGTGAGGCGATCCTGAAGGTCGTCGAGTCGGTCAGTCAGGAACATGGTGAGGCAACAAACCTTGTGCGCGATGCCAGGGCCACGGTGGACAGCCTTAAAACATTCATTCGCCAGCACCATTATCTGCGACTACCTGACCCTGACCACTGTGCCGTGCTTGAAATGCCCGAGTTTCGCCGTGGCAATTCCCTGGCCTATCTCGAAAACGCGCCGCCGCTGGATCCAAAAGCGCAGAGCATTTACGCCGTCAGCCCGCCGCCTGCCGATTGGGCACCCAAGCAGGCGCGGAGCTTTCTCGAGGAATACAACAGCCACATGCTGAAAATTCTCACCATCCACGAGGCGTATCCAGGCCATTACGTCCAATTGGAACATGCAAACCGCCAGTCCTCGCTCGTTCGCCGCGTCCTGCAATCCGGTCCATTCGTCGAAGGCTGGGCGGTGTATGGGGAGGTCACCATGTTGAACGAAGGGTTCGGCGAAGGCGACCTGCGTCTCCGGTTAATGCAACTCAAGTTCTACTTGCGCACAGTGGCTAACTCGATTCTCGATTATCAAATGCATTGCAGCGGAATGACCGATGCGGACGCGATGAGATTCTTGACCGAAGACGCCTTTCAATCTGAAGGCGAGGCGAGGTTAAAAATCATTCGCGCCAAACAATCGTCGGTCCAATTGAGCACGTATTTCGTCGGGGGCACGGCCCACTATCGCCTCCATCAGGCCATCGAGCGCCAACTGGGCAATAATTTTGATTTAGGCCGCTACCATGAAGCCGTCCTGGCCAACGGTTCCATCCCATTGAAATACTTGCCGGAATTGGTACGCCGCCAATTGAGCGCGGACGTGAAAAAGCTGCAGCCTTCAGGAAAGCCGCCATCTCATTAACACCTGGCTTCAGTAAGCCAAATCTCTCCTTTTCCTGCTTGACCTGTTTCGCTCACTTGCCAATGCTCCCTCCAATCACCCGCGCTAAATAGCGTTGGCCGGTTTTGCCGACGTTCCTTTGCGCTCTCGGGGAGAAACTATGAAAATCAAAAATCTGCTTCTCATCATTACCACTATTCTCACCCTTCTGGCTGCACCCTGCTCCCGCTCGGAGTTGTTTTATTATCTGACGGCGACCATTACGTCGGTTCAACAAAAGGACAGCACGGACGACGGACTAAACACAACCTACCCGCTCCCAAAAGTCAGGACCTATGCAACCATTGATCTTTTGAACCTCCTGGCACGGGCCAAATATGCCCAGGGCCTTTGGCCTGCCACAAACTTCCCAGCCAATGCCAAGCTGGGCATCTCTGGGGGCCGCCCGTTTTCCGTCATTACCGGCACGAACATCATAGACGTGTCGGACATTTTCACCCTGACCACCAGCACCAATGAAATCACTTCAGGTAAGACGAGCGACAGCACTGGGCTCTCCAATCCAACTTCAAAAACATTGCAGATCGCCAAGTACAGCTTTGATGATACAGCTATTCCCGGCAGTAATGGTCTCCAATTCTATATCCAGGGCATCGCTGCATCCACCAAGACCGACACGGTCCCAGCCGGCGGCGTTTACACCCGATCGTTCACCAGTAAACTAGTCGGCGCTGGCGAAGGCACCTCCTCCAGCGGACACGCGTTTGTCCTCACGGGTTCAGTGACGCTGTCAGCGCACGGCCAGGAAACAATCATAGGCCTATAAGACCCTGTAGGCCGCGTGCCCTCACGCGGCGTTCCGCATAGAGCCGAACACCTCAGACGTACCGAACAGAGCCGCGCGCGTGAGCAAGCGGCCAGCACCCATGCTTCAACCAGCTCCATTTTATCCGATCCCTGATCTCTGACCTCTGACCTCTATTCTCATTTAGCGGCCCGGATCCGAATATCCCCCGAACTCGCTCGCAGTATGAGCGGTGGCCCTCCGCCGTTAAGCTTGGCTTGCAGGGAGCCGGTGTTTGGCTCACTTCGCGCTTGGGCCGTCGGCAATTCCGTAATCACTTGCCCACCGCTTGTGCGCGCATCCAGATCCAGAGCGGCGTTCGCCGGCACCGCTACCTTAATTCCGCCGCCGGACACATGGAGCCGGCTCTGAACGTTCGGCGGCTTGGAATAGACAACCTCGATATCGCCGCTGGAAGTCTCAGCTTGAACAGCTCCTTTGGCATCTCCAACCTGGATCGGCCCCCCCGAGTTCTTCACTTGCACCGCTGCCTTCGCCGCGCCAATGCGAACTGATCCGCTGGATGTCCTCACAACCGTTTCGCCTCCGGCCTCTTCAATGGTTACATCGCCACCAGTGTCATTCGCTTCAATCTTGCTTTTGGCCCGCCGGACACTGATGGAGCCGCTGGAAGTCTGCGCAAAGACGAAGCCCCCTGCTTCCCCGACTGAGATGGTCCCGCCTGAATTCTTTGCGTCGAGGTCGCCGCCCACCTTTCTCACCTCGATCGAGGCGCTCGAGGTCTGAGCCGAAACAGCTCCTGCAGCTTGCTTCACGGTGATGTTGCCGCCCGAGTTGTTCAAGGTCACGTTCTTGCCCCTGCTTGTTCCCAACTCGATTGACCCGCTGGAAGTTTGGGCAGTCACATCGCCTCCTGCCGAGCCAATCCCGATATTGCCCCCGGCGTTCTTGACCTGAACAGATCCCTGAGCCGTGCCGATAGACACCGATCCGCTTGAGGTTTCGGCAGTAACCGCACCGCCGGCCGATCCAACGGCAATATCCCCACCCGCGCTTCGTGCCTGGACTGAACCTCGCGCCTTACCGATGCCTACAGACCCGCTGGAAGTTGTGGCCACCACGTCGCCGCCTGCTTCTTCGATGCGGACGTTACCACCCGCATCTGTCGCTGTAACCTTGCCGCCGCCCTTCTTGAGGTGAATCGAGCCGCTTGAGGTCTGCGCCTTCACATCGCCTGCCGCTGCCTCGATGGAAATATCCCCGCCGGAATCTGCGGCCTCCACGGGCCCCTCCACCTTGGCCACCTTTATCGAGCCACTCGAGGTTCTGGTCCTAACAGAGCCCACAAGGTCGCCCACTCGAATGTCTCCACCCGCAGTTTTCAAATCGGCGTCGAATTTGCCCGGGATGCTGATACGCCAGTGGATCTCAAGGTGCGGCTGGCCACTCCTCCAGTTCGACAACTGCCGCCTTTTGCTCTTCCCAACGACGGAGACGTTATTCCCATCCTGTTGGAAAATGACTTCATAGTCAGCGAACAATTCATCCGCCTGCGACTTGCTGGCATCCTTCACCGTCCGCGTGACGGTGACCGCGACCTGGCCGATCGCGCCCGTATCCACTTCGATGCTCCCGCGGTCCGCTTGCACAGTCAGCTTGCCTGTGCCATGGACGACGAAACCTTTATTAATGTTCGATTCGTATTCCCCAGCCAATACGGGCAATTGGCCCACCACACCGAGCACCGCCAGGACACGGGCGGCTCCTTTAAGCGAAATCATAGTTTTCATGGCATTGAGTCTCTCGAGCAATCGTGCACTCTAATGTGGTTACATAGCAATCGTTTTACGATCACCGACGGTTTGTCTTAGTCCCACAGGGACGGCAGATAATAGCCCAGCGTTTCAATTTCAACGCTGGGTTTATAACGTCCGAATGAAATTAGTCCCGTAGGGACGGCAGAAAAAGAACGGTTTCTGTCGTCCCTACGAAGTTGTGAAGAAATCCAAAACCCACGTAGCAGCCGAGGTAACGAGGCTCTGAAATCCTTACGCACGAGCAGGTTACAAAATGATTAGAGCCTCGTCACCTCGGCTGCTACAATTATTTCACACCTTCTACGGGAGTCCACGCACTTGCGATGTATGTCCCCAGCCCCGAGAGGTTTTGCATAGGCATTAAGAAGTTCGAATCCTAGTGACATTGGACCAGCTCCGTAAAAAACAATTTAGCCCTCTCCAACGCAGGCCGAATTCTCAGCACTCGATGATTCCACGCCAGGCAAATCTCCCTCGCCAAACTTCCTAACTCCGCAACTTTTACCTCCTGAACCCCTCTAAGCCCCAACTCCACTCTAGCAATACTCGGCAGAATCGCCGCCATCCCACCGCTCTCGACCGCCGCCGCAACTAGCGGAAAGGACGAGCATTCCAACTGAATATCCAATTTCAATTTGTGCCTGCGCTCGATCGCCGCCAATTCCCTGCGGAAACTTCCTTCCCCCTCCAGTGTCGCCAAGCCGAAGTGTTCCGAGGCCCCCAGACCGCCGCTCCGGCTTCTTAATCTTAATCTTTCTCCTAATCTTAATCCCTCTCGCAGAACTATTCCGCCTTGAGACTCTCCGCTGGCGACAATAGGCAGTGGACTTTGGACCTTGGACTTTGGACTTTGGACTTGCCCCGGACTTTGGACTGCCTTCGGAACAAACACGGAATACTCCACGTTGCCCAGCGCAACGCTCCGCAGCGGCCTCCTAACCACGTCCTTTCTTACCACCCCAAAATCCATCATCCCATCCGCTAATCGCGCCACAATGTCCGCCGAAGTCAAATTCAGCAACTTGAACCGCACATTCGGCAACCGCCGCCTGATCTCCCCCAACCTCGGCATCAACAACCATCGAATGAGGCTCTCCCCTGCCCCGACCACAATCTCAATCGGCAATCCTTTGCACCCGCTCTTAAAGTCCCACAACGCCGCGAAACTTTCCCGCGCCATCTTGTTCAACCGAACCCCCGCTTCCGTGAGCGCTATCCCCCTGCCCTTCCGCCGCACCAACTCCGTCCCAAAAAACTCCTCCAACTCCTTAATCTGCCTGCTATACAAACTCTGCCGTACCGGGTCGCCTTTTGCGGCCTTGGTCACCCCTCCCGCCTCGGCCACCAGGCAGAAGCTTTCCAAGCGTTCCAGCGACAGCCCTCCTTCTTGCAGAAGTTCAGAAATCATACCGGAAAAAAGCTTCCACCGATATTTCGACGCAACTTCTCAGGTGAAATCCCAAAGGGATTTCGTCTCAAAGCCCAGGGTTGCTCGGAACGAGCTACCCTGGGTTCGTGTGCGCGAGCATTGGCAACCCTGAAAGGGTTGTGTCTTCTTTTGAGACCAAGTCCCCAACCTGCGGGGTACAACACGTTAGCGGTACAGCTCTTCAGCGCCCCTGAAAACGAAAGCGCGGGAATGCCGCGCACTCCAAACGCTTCGCGAGGCACCAAGCGTTCCCGAACTCGCAAAGCGTTTGGAGTGCGGCGCATTCCGCCGCTTTGGATGCGCGATCCCCACGGTGCACTAAAGGGATACTTCGGGAGTGCGTTTGCCCGTACACGCAAACCGAGGATAGCGACTCCGCTCTTTCGGAACACCTCACTTTGACTCATGCGACCACCGTAAACACGCGTGCGGCAGAACCATCCTAAACAGGGCCTGGCGTAAGGGCTGGGCTGGAGGACACAATCCCGTTGCCATTGAGCACTGGTCCTGCGTTCCGTCTCGTCGCCGCCATCCAAAGCGGCGGAATACGCCGCACTCCAAACGCTCCGCGCGATTCGTAAGCCCTCGGGTTCATTCTGGCGCCACTGGATTATGGTGCGAAACATGACTCTAAAGTTATCATCTTTATGAATTTTCGCCTAGCACAACTCTCCATCCCGGAACATACTCCTCCCATGATTACGGAACTGGGAATCGCCAATTTCAAAGCCTTCGGCGAAATGCAGCGGGTGCCCATTAAACCCCTCACGCTCATCTTTGGCCCAAATGCCTCGGGGAAGTCGAGCATCATCCAGACCCTGCTCCTCGCGCGCCATGGAATGTACGCCGACGAGAAGGAAAGCAGCTTGGGGCCTGGTCTTGACGGCGGTGTCCATCTCGGCGGTTTTCCCAACTTCGTGCATAAACAGGACAGGAGCCGAAACGTTGTCGTGAGATTGGAAACTGCCAAAAAAGAGGGTGCATACTTGGATTTAGATGGGGATTCCCGAGAATCCAATCCGCTGCAACAGTGTTCGCGCTTTGCGATCGAACTCCAGTTCGGGCTGCCCGAGGAGGGGAAAGTGCCGAAGGCCATGGCGGCTCTTCCCCACGTAAGGCTTCTGGACATATTCATGGATGGCCGTCGGGCGGTTAGCCTTCACGGTTGCTATGGCTCGTGCAACTGTCGGATGGTAGATTCAGACCATCCGCTCCTGGAGGCATCCCTTGCAACTATCTTGAAGTGGTCTCTCTCAAGCTCGAAGGAGCCTTTGGAACAGCAATTAAGAGAGCTTGCTCGACGGCGGCTTGCAGCTCGCTTGAGTGAGGCAAATTTTCGAGCCGAAATTCTCGGAGAAGGAGCCAGTGTAAGCGCTGCAGATCTGCTGAAAGATGAACCTAGCCTCGGGGAGGTTTCCATTGAGAGTGAACTAGCCGTTTTGAAACAGGTTTTTTCTAAGGCCATGGTTGGGCGCCTTTTCTTGCTTCTCGCAACCAGATTGCAAGATCTTGGGCCGTACAATGGTCAC
Organism: Verrucomicrobiota bacterium; assembly: GCA_003176045.1. Taxonomy (GTDB): domain Bacteria; phylum Verrucomicrobiota; class Verrucomicrobiia; order Limisphaerales; family UBA8199; genus PSRM01. Next base: position 19,637 of record PSRM01000346.1, read on the forward strand.
AACCGCCAAATTTGGGACGAGTGGCTCAATCGGGGAGACGGCACAGAAGGGTTTGATGACCGGCCCGATGGAAGCTTGACTACATTCTTCAAGTATCATCGAGAAGAAGAGGAAGATGCGGAAAATTGGTGGCCAGAAGCGCAGGCGATCTGTCACAATCTCGGAAGGCTTATCGAGGAGTTCACTGACCAGATCACTCGGAGCCTTTCATCGGTGCACCACCTCGGCCCAGTTCGTCGCGTTCCTGGCCGACACGACTGGAGAATCGGCGCTTATGAACCCCGAGAAGATGAGAAAGTTAACGAGTGGCTTGGCAAGCTCGGAACATGTTACCTCCGAAAAACACGTAGATGGATCGCCGAGCAAGATCCCGCTGTCGATCAGGCAGTCAACCCTCCACCCACATTGTTTGAGCCTCTTCTACATGACACCGGGACTAATACCGTCCTGAGTGTACACGATGTCGGCTTCGGCATCGGACAAGTTCTGCCCATCCTGGAAAGTGCGGCCGCACTCCGAGAACGCCTCATCGCGATCGAACAACCCGAAGCTCAATTGCACCCAGCACAACAAGCCGAACTTGGCGACATTTTCATCGAATCAGCCTTGGGAGAACGCAAGAACACGTTCATTCTGGAAACCCATAGCGAGCACCTTATTCTACGGATCATGCGAAGAATTCGTGATACAACGAAGGGCGGCGACGCTTTACCAAAAGGCTTGCCAAGTGTTCGGCCGCGCGATGTAGCCGTTCTTTACGTCGAGCGCCAGGGCGATCACAGTATCGTTCGGGAGATGCCATTGAACGAGAGTGGGGAACTCGTAAAGGCCTGGCCAGGTGGATTTTTTGAGGAGTCCTTCAACGAGATGTTCGCCTGAAAAATGGTGTTCTACGTTTATCTGGATCCGCCGGTCTTTGAGGCAGCGGCTGCAGGTGGCCAGATGGCACTGCAGTTACTCACAGCAATCCTTCGCGGTTTCCTTCAAAATTGCGTGCTTCTGGAATTCGACGACTATCGCTGGGACACTGCAGTTCGCCGCGCTGTAAACTCTCAGGAGAAAACTTTCGATCGGTCGGCTATCAAGAAACTTCTTGTTCAACTCCAGAGGCGCAATCGGATAGTTCCCTTTTTCAAGGATGACTACTCGGGCCTGCCTGACCTCGAATTTGTGGTGCAGCAGGCCTCTGCGGCTGGGCTCGACCTTATCTTGAGTGTCCAAACCGTTTCACTTCCGTCCAATTGCTCCTGCGAAGCAGCCATCTTGGGCACGTACCAGGAGAGCGAATTTGAGGACCAACGCGCGGAAACAGCCGCGAATGGCCGTGAGTATAAGCACGGGGAAATGGGGGAGGAACAGTTCCTACTGACAACTTTTCAGAAGTTCATTCGTCACGCTAGGCGGATTGAGGTTTGTGATGCTGTCTGTGGCCGTTATTTCGGCGATAATTTCAAATACACGCTCAAGAAATTCTTGGCGTTTCTCGATTCCGCCTTGGTCGACCCGGCCGTATGCGAACTGATCCTCCATTGCGAGAAATCTGAGCGCGATCAGTATCTACTGAGCGAGCTCACCTCATTTCGGACAGCGCGCCTTGCGCAGATGCCGATTTCCGTCTGCTTTTACGACCCCATCAACGGTCAACAATGCTTGCCGCACGAGCGTTACATCTGCACCGATCAGTTTGGGTTACAAATCGGGCGCGGGATGGACTTCCTTGATCGAGCAACCGCCCGGAACCGCGATATCAGCGTGAGCTTCAAGCCTTGGAATGTTCTGAGCACTAAATTAACACCCTACCAGTGTTTCAAGCTGGCCCCGGTCCAGATTCCATGAGATCCAGGCAGGACGCAACTCTGCGCCGGAGATGACTTGCACTTCTCAGCCGAGCAGTCTGGTCACGGCTCCGTCACCCTTTGGCACGGCAAATGTCACGGTAAACCACTCAAAAAACCCCAGTAAAATGCGCGTTGTCACGGTGTCACGGCTAAAAACCCCCAAGGGCCTATGTTTCTTAATCTTAATCTTTCTCTTAATCTTAATCCCTCGTTCCCTCTCCTCCCCGCGCGGACGAGGCCGTCCGCAGCTCCTCCCATATAACCATGTAACCCATTTAACTCATTTAACCTCTTCTTTGCGGTAACTCGCTACCACCCACTCGCTCAGCACCTTGTCGGGCGCCTGGACGGCGTCGGTGTCTATGACGAATTCCTGGCGGCCGGAGTTGCGGGCGATGAGTTTGAGGCCGAACTGGAAATCCTTGAAACGCCCGGCACACAGGTCGCGGACGGATTGAGATTTTTCAAGGGCTTCGTTGACCAGCATCTCGGCGGCGGCAGGCGTAAAGGTGATTTTCATGCCGTGGTTTTCTCCGAAACGAGTGGCGAACTCCTCGACCACCTGGCGCGCCACAATTCGTTCCTCCTGACGAGGGTCGGCCAGAATCTTCTGCAGCTCGGCCATCGGCTTATCAACCAGTTCGCTCGTCACGACGAAGCGCTTCACGTCGGTGGATGGGAGTTCGAATTTCAGGTCGCGAAAGACACGCTCGCACACGGTCATGAGGCCGCGGGCGCCGGTCTGCTCGTCGCCGGCTTGCTCGGCGATTCGGCGCAGGCCGGCATCGGAAAAGAGCACCTCGATGCCGTAAGCAGCAAAGTCCTGCTCGTATTGGCGAATGATGCTGGCTTCGGAGTTCTTCAGGATAAGAAACAGGTCATCCACATTCAACGAGTGGCAGACCACGCGCACGGGCAGGCGTCCGATGAACTCCGGCTCGAAACCGAATTCGATGAAATCTTTGGTCTGCGCTCGATTCAGAACTTCTTCGGAGGTGTCCAACGGACTTTCTTTTGCGGCAAAGCCGATCGTAGCCTCGCGCAGGCGCTTGCGCACAATCTTCTCCAAGCCGCCGAACGCGCCGCTGACGATGAATAGGATGTGCTTCGTGTTGATGGTCGCAGGAGCTTTCTTTCCGCGCTGGGTGAAGTCCATCATGGCCTGGATTTGGCCGGCGATATCATTCGGGGACCGCGCCGGGACTTCGGTTTCCTCCATCAGCTTGAGCAAATTCGTTTGCACACCGCGGCCGCTTACATCGCGCCCGCCCACGTTATTCGCGGCGGCGATCTTGTCTATCTCGTCAATGTAGATGATCCCGTACTGCGCCCGCGTGGCATCGTTGTCCGCGAGCCGCAAGAGGTCGCGAACCATGTCCTCGACATCACCGCCCACATAACCCGTCTCGGAGAACTTTGTGGCATCTGCTTTGACGAAAGGCACACCAATCAAATCAGCGGCATTGCGGATCAGGAAGGTTTTGCCTACACCGGTGGGCCCGATCAGGATGACGTTCTGTTTGGCGTAATTTGGCGATTCCTTGCCCTCCAGCGCTAGCCGAACGTGGTGATAGTGGTCGCATAAGGCCACGCTCAGGACCTTTTTGGCTTCGTCCTGCTTGATGACGAACCGATCCAGATGACTTTTGATTTCGCGCGGTTTGTAATCGAATTTGAATTCGTCCGCGGAGGGTTTTCTTTGGCCGTCTTCGGCGGCGCCTGAGACTTCTGCTTTTGCGGAGGCAGGTGCGCGCCCGCTATGAAACTGCTGGCGCATGAAATCGGCCAATTGCTTTTGAAACTCTTCGATGGAAGGGTTGTTGGCGTTTACAATAGGTTTGTGCATACGTAATCTTCCTAACACCGGATACTATACATATTTCCGCAACTCGGAACGGAGCGCCGCGTGAGGGCACGCGGCCTACAAGATCGCGATACATTGCTCCTGTAGGCCGGGTTCCCTCACCCGGCGCCTGGGGAGAGTGAAAAACCGCTAAAGCGGTTCTTCGCCTCAGGGTCCACCGCTCACCTCGCTAAAGCGAGGTGTTAATGAGAGTTCCAATCTACAACGTGAGCATTATACTTCGGATTCGAAACAAAACCAAATAATGTCCCCTTCGTTCCATTCCGCTGATCCCGCGCGTTTCGAAGCAGCAATCAAGCGCTTCGATGAGGAGAACGCGAGAGATCCAAATCTGGAGGAGACTCCCCAAGGCCCGAAGCCACGCGAGTTGGTTTATGCGCAGTGGTTGACGGACTGGGTTCTGAAGCTTTGCCCGGATGCTTCCGAAGAGCTTCGCCTGGCAGCTCGTTGCCAGCACATCTGCCGATGGCAGGTCCCGCGGGCATCGTATCCCATGACTCGCGCGGGCTATTTGAAATGGCGCGAGGACATCAAGAAGTTTCACGCGCAGAAGGCGGGGGAGATTTTGCGAGAAGTGGGGTATCCGGCAGAGGTTATCTCCACGGTGCAAAGCCTTAACTTGAAGAAAGGCTTCCCTGGCGACCCTGAAACCCGGTTGCTGGAGGACGCATTGTGCCTGGTTTTTCTCGAGCACCAATTCGCCGCCCTGGCGAGTAAGACCACCGATGAGAAAATGATCAACGCGCTGCAAAAGGCGTGGAAGAAAATGACACCTGCAGCGCAGCAGACAGCCATGACGCTTTCTTATGGCCAACGGGAGAAGGCGCTCATCGAGCGGGCATTTGCTGGCGGCGACCGCAAAAACGCCGGGGCCTAGCCGAATATTCCGCACCCGCTGTGTGGGACGACGTCAGGAGTTCCTTTCTTGCGGTGTGTTCGCGAAGAGGACTCCTCACGTCGTCCCCTACAAGCGGCTACGTCGGAGCGCGGCTGTCCCCAGCCGCAGCGGGTCCGCACCTGAAGAGGCCGCCCGTCAGTCCGGACGCGCCAATGCAAGCGGACCCGCTGCGGGTGAGGACACCCGCGCTCCGCCAGTTTGTTTCGGAACCGGGTAGTTAACCATCGCTCGCCCCGGTGGACCCCTTGGAGGTATCCGTAATAGTCGCCCAAAAATCGCCTTGAGAATTTAGCTCTCTTACGCCAAACTCAACCCCGAACGCCAGCGCGATTGCTGGCAGGCAAGAATATGAAGTTAGCAAGGAGAATCGGTTGTTATCTGGCGCTGAGTCTGGCGTCGGTGGGCGGTCTGTCGTCCGCATCGGCCGACACCATTTTCGACGATTCGGAGAATGATTTGCTGATCCGTTTCAACCCCGGCACGCTGGAGATAGGCGACGAAATCGTGCTGGCCGGCACCGCGCGATACCTCACGAATATGTCATTCGAATTTTGGGGCACCACCTATGGAACCAATGGAGCGGCTTTTGCAGGCGCGGTACAGGCCCGGGTGCGGTTCTACATCAATGATGGGGCGCCCTTTAACGGCTATTCAACACCAGGCACCGTGTTCTTCGACAGCGGCTGGTTTGGCGGCCTCTTCCCCACTCCTCGGTGCACAGCCATTTTTAGCGCCGGGATGGATTTTCCTAGCAGCGGCCTGTTCATTCCGACCAATGACATCACCTGGAGCGTTCAGTTCCAAAATCTCGGACCGGGCGATGCGCTCGGCGTGGACATTTATTCGCCTGCGACAGTGGGGGCGGATTATCCGGATTATTGGGAAAACAACGGCCACTGGGCCCTAAGAACCAATTCAGTGACCTCTGCTATGAATTTTGCCTCGGTTTGGCAGGCCAGTCAGCTACCGATTCCGATACCCTACATAACTCATTCGGCGAACGGCGTCACCGTCTATTGGGCGGACGCACCCGGTTGGATCTTGCAGCAAAACCCTGACCTCACCTTGCCTGGCAACTGGTCGGACAGCACGGGCGTCATCAATTCAAACGGCACGAATTACTTGAGCGTTGTTGAGCCGACAGGAAATATGTTCTTCCGGCTGAAGCACCCCTAACTTAAACCAGGGGCGGGGACAGCCTTGTCCCCACATTAAAAACGCGGGGACGAGGCCGTCCCCGCCCGATGCCCCAAAGGGACTCCTTACGTCCTCCCCTTACAATCTGCCGCCCAGGAGAACCCCGGGAGTTGGTTCGGTAAAACAACGGAAAATTTACCCTTGACAGAATCCTCGATTTTTATGAAAATCATGCCCGAAACCAGCAATATGCTGGTTGATGTATAGTCTTTGCCACACAAGACAACTATGAAACCAACCTCAAAGCTCAGTTTCTGCCTCGCCCTCGGACTGACCCTCGCCGCCGGCCAACTGGCCACCCGCGCGGACACAATTTTTAACAATTCCACTAACGACCAGCATGTTCGGTTTCAGCCGGGCACGTTGGAAGTAGGGGATGAGATCATTCTGGCGGGTTCAGCGCGGTACCTTACGAATATGTCCTTCGAATACTGGGGCACAACCTACGGCACTAATGGAGCGGCGAACTTTGCGGGTTTGGTCCAGGCAGATGTAAAGTTCTATTTGAATGACGGGACGAATTTTAACGGCTATCCGACTCCCGGGACTAGATTCTTCGACAGCGGCTGGTTCGATGGCCTGGTACCAACCTCTCGAAGCACGGTAGATTTTGTATCCGGGTTGGACTTCGCCAGCTCGGGATTATTCATCCCGGCCACATCCAACCTGACCTGGACGGTGCAATTTCGAGGCATGGGCGCAGGCGATGCACTGGGGGTGGACGTCTATTCGCCGCCTGTCGTTGGGGGCGATTATGCGGACTACTGGGAATGCGATCCAGCAAGCTGGCAACTGAGAACTAACTCCATCACGGCAAATATGGATTTCGCCACAGTCTGGCAAGCCAGCCAGCAACCGGTGCCCGAGCCTGCCGCAGGCGCGCTGCTGCTGATGGGGTGCGGATTGGTCGGCGCCACCGCCGGATGGGTGAAGCGGAAACAGAAGTAGCTGCGAGAATCTACGTCGTCTCCTACAGGAGCCAGAACAACCAAGAGGAAAAAGATTCGACTAAGTTTTCGATTAAGTTTTCGATTAAGATAAAAAAAAGAGGCGCGACCGGTTGGTCGCGCCTTTTTGGTTGAAAATGATCGTCTGCTTACTCGCCTACGAACTTCATAAAGCCACTTAGATTTGTGGACGTAAAATAGCCTCGGCCTTCGTTCGAATTCGTAAGGACTACCCCACTAAGGACAAAGGTTTTGCTCGCTCCATTTGGAACTTTACCGCTGAAAGTGCCGGCGCTTGAGTTCAACGTCATGCTGACTTTATTGGTGCTGCTGATCGTGTTGTTAGCTCCGAGCAGCAGGTGATTCGTGACAGGCTGTGCCAGCCCAGCGCCTTCGAGGATGAGGGCGGCATTGGAAAACTGGAATAACTGGCTGCCTCGGGCGGGTGGGCTGTAGCGCGAGCCTGAAGCATAACCGGAATTTGTAACACCACCCGGATAATAAACGGCTTTCGGCAAAGCGGGTTTGATCCAGTTGATACTCCCACCCAGATCGTTTGTGCCGGTATTGGCAAAGGCGATCCAACTCTGCAGCGAACCTTGTCCTCCATAGAGCGGTATGTACAAAGGCCAGTTGCCTTCCTTGGAAACCACGGACGACTCAGTCATTCGAGTACCGTCTGGCAGCGAGCCTGAGCAGCGAATTCGACCTGAAATATCCACGGATACCGATGCCCATCCGTCGCCAATCGGCTGAGTGAACGCGGCGTCGGCAGGAATGATCAGCGTGTACTGACCGCTTTGAGGAGCGATGCTCGTCCTCCCATCGAACACATTGCGATGCGCGTCTAAATCTGCACTCCAGTTTGGTGAAGAGATGCTGCCTGCCACGTGGTCAGTGTCCATCGGATCGAGATGGAAATTCATCGTGATGCCCGAAGTCTGATTCCGCGGCACAATTCCCGTAGCCCTCCCGATGGCATCCATTTGGCCAGTGAAAGAATAGCGAGTTGCGCCAATTTGCAGCCTGCCGCTGAACTGGCCGTTTACGCTGGTGGCCAATGTAAAAGCTCCGGAACCTTGCTGCGTTCTGCCATTGGTATCAGAAAACAGACCTGCATAAGTCCCCTTCCTCGCTGGAATCGTGGGCATAACGGTCCAACTGATCAGTTCAGACAAGAGATTGCTCGGATCGTTGCGCACAAGCGAGGTAGGATCGGTCACCTGCACGCTGACCTGTTGAGCAGCCGTGCCGTTGATCATCGTCAGCGCTGGCAGGGTGAATGTCAGATTTGTTTCTCCCGGAATTGCCACACCATTGGTGAGCCATTGGACCTGGAGGCTCTGGGTTGCAGGTTGCAGGACTGTCACGGCGAAGTTTTGTGCATCCAGCGGTGAAATGCGAATTACGTTCGCTGCAGGTGAAATCGCGTCCACCGGCCGCGCTTTCGCGTAGAGCGCCAACACCAGCGTTTCGCTGCAAACTTCGCAAAAAGGGTATCCCAGCACGCTCATCAGACAGTTCAGTTTCGGGCGATACCAGCCATTCGTGTGGTAGTGCGCTCCCTCAAAAAGCCCGACCACATCTGCGGTCGAACTGTTCGTCGGCGTCGGAATGGGGGTGCCCCCAGGAATCCAGGCGTTCCATTTGATGTTGGCGAGGTTTGTTGTCTGTGTAGTGTTCGGCTCCTCGGTATCTGGAAACCCAGAGCGAAACCGGGCGTATTCATCGCCCAAGCTGCCAATTACATGCCCGGTTTCGTGTGTGAGGATTTCGGGCATGGAAACTGGCTCGGTCGCAGAGATTGCGGTCTTATCGAAACCATCTGAGCCTCCAGGATTGATGTCGTTAACCAGCAGGATAGGCAAGTCGCATTGCGGCATCAACTTCTTCGATAGCGCGTCCACTTTCCCCTGCCCGTTTGCGTAACTGCTGTCGAACGCGTTCGGCGGGATGGTGATGAGATAGTCCGAAACGGCATCGTAGGAGCTATTGAAGTACGTGTTTCTCCTGGTGCTCGAGACCGGATGGGAAGAGCCGGATTGCAGCGATGCAACCGGAATAAACCAGGCATTAAAGTAATTGCTGTATTCCGCGTAAGGCTCGTGCGCCAGCAAGGCGTTTACGGCGTTGGTCGCATCCACCGCGAATTGCGAAAGTTGATTGCTCGTGTAGCCTTCTGAAAAGATGACGATGTTGAGACGGTTCGAGGCAGGGCCGTTAACGAGAATGGGGTGGAGAGAGGATTGGGCAGAAGCGGCGCGACAGAGCGCGAGCAGAATAATCAGGAGCAACGACCGAGCTGATGCCCTGAACCAAAATCGAAACGCGCGCGGACAAGGCTGTCCGCGCTCCTGAACTGACTCACTCAAAACTCAGCCTGTAAAAAACGTTCGTTGTGGGAGACGGCAGGGTGACGAAGTATTTTCCTCCCGAGAGCATCTGGGTGCTTGTCATGGAGCTCCAATGAACGGGAGGCATGAGGCTGCCCGTTTTTTCGAGCGCAAACGTCACGCCCGTGTTGGTCCAGGAAAGCGTGAATTGATGGTTGGTTGGGTAGGAGATCAGCACGAGCGGCACCGGTGTCACCGCGGCTCCTGAAACGCAATAAGAGAATTCAGATGTGTTGTTGTTGGGATCGGTGGCGGTCGCCGCGATCGAGTAGCCGGCCGGGACTGACACCGGCAACACCGCCGCAAAGCTTGCGTTGCAGTTACCGGCTGTGGTGACATTCGTGCTCCCGAGGAAGTATTGGCCCTGGCCATAACCAGCCGGGTCGCATGAAGGATTGGCAAAGAACTGGAGCTGATTGGCCGTGTTCGCCTTCCCATTGAAAGTTCCCTTAATGATTATGCCCGCTCCTGAAACGGCTTGCGTTACCACAGGATAATTCTGGCCCAGGTTGGCGTTGGCCGTGGTGCCGCCACAGGAAACATTTGCCGTTGGACCGGTAGCGCCAAGATCAATGCCGAGGCCACCATTCCCGAAAATCGAGTTGCCCAAAATCGCAACGTTGGTGACGCCGTCGCGGATGCGCACGCCGGCAAACTGGGCGGTCTGCGAGTAAGCAATGGTGTTCCCCAGCCCGGCGGCGCCGCCAATGGTGTTGTTGCCTGCGCCCGAGGCACATTCAACCCCTTGCGCCACATTTCCCAGCCCAGCACTGCCCGCGAGATTGGTGCCGATCATATTCCGCTGAATCACATTGAACGAAGCGTTCGAAAGCCAAATACCGCGCGTGGCGTTGGCCGCGATCAGGTTGCCCGCGCCAGAAGCTGCGCCTCCGATGGTGTTGTTATTCGCGGAGGTAGCGATAAAAATGCCTTCAAGCCCGTTCCCTAACCTCTGAGTACCGGTAAAATCCGTGCCAATATAATTGCCCTGGATCTGGTTGCCCGTCGTGCCTGCTCCGAGCAAATAGATGCCGGCATCAACATTCGTGGAAATGATGTTGCGTTGGCCGGCAGAGGTACCGCCGACCAGATTGCCCGCGGCCCCGGAAATGCCCACGCCAGCCCGCCCATTGGGCAATGCGGCGGTGCCATTGGCGTCCAGACCTACATAATTGCCCTGAACGATATTATTGGACGCGGGGGCGCCGAAGACGTAAATCCCGTCATCAGCATTGCCAGAAATGATGTTTCGGGCGGTCGAAGCCATGCCTCCTATAGTGTTTGCGGCCGATTCGATGCGCACGCCTTTGATCGAGTTGCCTTTTGCATGTGAGCCCAGAGCGTCGGTGCCGACATAATTGCCTTGCAGAGAATTGCCGGTAGCGCCCGACACGATCTGCACGCCATGGTTGGCATTGCCGGAAATAATGTTCCGCGCACCGCCGATAGTGTTTGAGTTCGCGCTGCTGATCGTGACTCCATTGAAAGCGTTCCCGAGCGCGTTCGCTCCGGCGACATCCAAACCAATGTAATTGCCTTCGATGACGTTGCCCGTGCTGTTGGTTGAGATAAATACGCCATCTTTCTTGTTGGCGGAAATGATATTCCCGGAGCCCGGCAGCGAACCACCTATGCTGTTGCTATTCGCGGACATCAAAGTAATTCCGGCGTAACTGTTGCCCAGTGCGGTCAACCCGGATGCGGACGTTCCAACGTAGTTTCCCAGGATGTTGTTATTCGATGCACCGGGGCCGCTTATAGAGATACCACCCTGCCCGTTGCCAGAAATTACATTGCAGGCGCCCGTGATTGAGCCACCGATCGTGTTGCCGGAAGCCCCGGAGATTGTGATGCCATCTCCAATGTTGCTGATGGAGAGGCTGCCGGACACATCGGTGCCGATGTAGTTGCCTTGAATAAGGTTAAGCGTGGCTCCCGAGTTGTTGAGATAGATGCCGCTGCCGCTGTTGCCCGAAATCAAGTTGCGTTGGCTCACGTTCGTGCCGCCGATCTGGTTCAGTTGCGAGCTGACAAGAGCAATGCCGTTGTTCCCGTTCGCTAATCCGTTGGTGCCGCCCGCGCTGGTGCCGATGTAATTCCCGATAATGGTGTTGCCTCCTCCATTCTGGATGTAAACTCCTGCATCTCCGTTGCCCGAAATGACGTTGCGATCGGCGGTATTGGTTCCGCCGATCGTATTGGATGAAGATCCATTCAACCAGATGCCCTGGCTCCCATTGCCCCGAGCAATGGCGCCAGTGGCATCGGTGCCGATGAAATTCCCTTTAATAGTGTGGCCAGAGGCGCCTTGCAGGAGCATTCCCTGGGCGGCGAAACGATTGATCACCAGGCCACGCACGGTGCAGTTGGTAGTGAATAACCGCAAGCCGATGCTTGCAGCGCCGGCGCTAGCGCCATTGATCTCTATTAACGGGCTGCCGAGAAAGCCAGGCTGGGTCGTGCCATCTATGACGACCGCGGTCGTGATCGAAGGCAGCGCCGACAGCGGCGAAATCGTTTGTCCGCCCGCACCGATCGCGAAGGTAATCAAGTTGGTGCCCGAACCATTGTTGGAATCAATAATGGCCTGCCGAAGCGAACCGACGCCGCTATCGCTTGTGTTCAAAACCGCCAGGACCGCGCCGCGAGCCGTCAAGGAGAAAAGGCCACCCGACAGCGCAAGTACAATGCGCATGGAAGTCGCCGTAAAGACACGATAAGTCATACGTGGCAGCCGAATCTCAGACTCTTTTTAGCAATTTTTCTACCAAAAATCAATTTTATTTCAAAAGCGGAAGGGCGAAGCGGTAGGAGCGCGACCTTCAGGTCGCTTCACCGCCCGTAGCGACATTGGCTTGGAAAATATCAAGACTGTGGTCGCTGAGAACGGTGAAGCGGCATAAATGCCGCGCTCCTGTGCCGTGGTATTTCATGAGGACGTCTGCGGGAATGAGTCAGGCGAGCGACGGTCGAGGGTCGAGTGGGCAGGCCGCTCCAACTCGGCTATAAGTCTGGGTAAAACGGCGCTTTTTGAGAACGGAAGCTGCTCTCCTGACACAGCGTCGCGCCTGGTAGCCGCCCTTCGCTCAAGCATCGCCTGTATCTGAAGAACCGCTTGCTCAACCTCGCCATGCCGCGCGGTTGCCCAGCAACAAGCGCCATTCATCGAGGCCAGCGTCTCAGACACATGGCTGGGGCTTGGTCCAATGTAGAGCACAGGAGCGCCGGTGTTGAGAATGTTGTAAATCTTGCAGGGGTGAATGATACCGATAAACGGATCGCCCATCACTACGACTTGAAGATCAGCCGCCGAAAGAGAGCCCGCCAATTCGTTCAAAGGCTGGTAAGGAAGGCAGAGGATGTTGGATGGACGTGAAACGTGAAACGTGAAACGTGAAAGCCCTTCGTTGCCCTTATTTGTCTTCCTGGATTTGTTTTCCTGCGTGCGATTACCGGCTTCCGCCGCGTGGCCTTCGAGCATCTGTTGAATTCGGCGGAATTCGCTGCCGCCGCCTACGAAGCAAAACACAATGCGCGGATCGTGGGCCAATCGCTCAGCCGCGCCGAGAAGGGTATCGAGCGGATGGCAGGGGCTGTGGTTGCCGGAATACATGATCACGAATTTATCCTCCAACCCATGTTTCTTGCGGAACGCATCTCTACCGACAGGATCGAATCGAACGTGATCATCATGGGACCACGGCGCCAGGATTTCTATTTTTTCGGGCGCGATACCTTTGGATGCGATTCTGTCGCGCATGAACCTGTCCAGGGCGATGATGCGATGGGCGCCGCGAAAACTGAATAAGGACATTCGAGCCAGGAGCCGGGCAGCAAAAGAGCCCTCCCGAAGCCATCCGGCTGCAATGGCTTCGTCGGGGTTCAGATCCATCACCCAATAGTAAAAGCGGGCGCGCCAGAATTTGGACAGGCAGGCGCCAATAACAGAAATGAGTGGGGGCGAGGTTAAAGCAACTACCACATCATGTCTCGGCAGGAGTAAGGCGCGAACTGAGCAAAAGAGGTTGAACGAAGCAAAATCAATCGCCCGCCGCCATTTGGCGGACTTTCCGAATCCGGTTGACCCGATGCGAATGATGCGCACACCGCGCCAGGTTTCACGTCTTGTAAAACGCTTCTCGGGATCGTCGTAGGCCCGGCGGCTGCTCAATACCGTCACCTGATGTCCACGATCAACGAGGCGCAGCGCAAGGTCTGATAGGTGCTGGGCCGTCGAAACGTGGTCGGGATAGAACGTTTGATTGAGGAGAAGGATTCTCAAAGGAAGATGGGAGATGGAAGATGGGAGATTCAGTGGGCTGGCACGCGGGAATGTGAGGGTTCAGGGTTCAGGGTTCAGGAGGAGCCCGAGGCTCCACTTTCAAGATGTTGAGTATTAAACGGCCGGAGGGTCAGAGGTCAGGAGTCAGAGGCCAGACTGAATCGAGGACGAGGACGAGAACGAGGACGATTGAGGGAGTCGAATCAGGCGTTGAAGTTGGTTTTCGAAAGCGGCCTCGGCTCGCCCTTCGTCGGGGATTCCCCACACAGCCACTTCTAAAGAACGTTGGCCGGAGTTACGCCTACCCTCAAGCACTGGTCCGAGGCGCCGGGCGTATGAAAGTTCGAGTGCGCTCACCGCCTGGTTTTCGGCCCGATCATCCCACAGACAGTAAAAGACATAGAACGGACCGGACTCATCTTTGACGCGATAGACATTGAACGGCAAACGCAGACCGCACGCGGAAAAGATGTGGCCATTGGATTGTGAGAGAATGCGGCGCCCGGAAGCAGCCAGACAGATGTCGGGTGTGTGATTCCTGGCCAAATGGACTGCCACACGACCGGGTTTCCAGCGTAGAAAAATTACCTGCCAGGCCGAATGATCGGCTTCCCGCCACGAAGCATTAATCGCATCGTCAAAGTGCAGAAATTGTTTGCTGGTTTGGGAAGGAGGCAGCATACGAAAACCAGCGTTTCCCCGCGGCAAGTTCACGTCCCAGCAGACTGGTGCAGAAAGTCGCGCTTCGTGCAGCCGATACCAAAGTTCGGTGCCGATTTCGGCGAAGGCCAGCCAGAGAGCCAGGCAGGCGGTGGTGAGCGGGACGATGGTGAAGGATGGATCGTGGATGGTGGATGGTGGATGCTGATCGCTGGATGATGGATGATAGATGATGGCTGACGGATGATTACCTCTGTCCTCTGTCCTCTGTTCTCTGTTCTCTGTCTTCTCTTCTCTGTCCACTAGCCCCAGGCCTTCGACTTTGGACTTTGGACTTTGGACTTTGGACTTTGGAGCTTGGACTTTCGCCACCAGCCACAAGCAAATGAAGCAACCAACCAGAATGGTTGCTCCTGCGGGATCGTGCCACTGATCAATGGCGGCCATTCCCTTTCGCGCGGCGACCAACGTGAGGAGCGTGGTGCGGCCGATATTGAAGAGAAAGGCGAGCCCGAAACCTGCCACCACACAAAATATCCGGCGAAAAACTGCTAGAGAATAGAGCTCCCCAAAGAACAGCGATAACATCAGCGTTGCCTGGACCGATCGAATCCCGCTGCAAGCTTCGTCAATGCCCACCACACCCGTTCCCACCTCGATTAGGTTGCCGTGCTGGAGCGCCGGGAAACCCAGAAAGCCAAGGATTTCGATCGTGCTCGCGGCATTGGCGCGCGCCAGCCATTGAATTATGGGAACTTCCACCAGCGTAGGCCAAGGGACGGCAACGAGGAAGAACAGCAGGGGGAAGAGGAGCGAACGAGGGGTGATGCGTGATGCGTGAAACGTGAAACGTAGGAAGTGAAACGTGAAACGTGAAACGTGAGAAGACGGTGTCGGTTGGCCCTGCGTCCTGGAGACACTCGAATCCTGACTTAATCGCAGGAGCAAAGCAACGAGTCCGAACGTTATTCCGATCACTTCCAAAGCCAATGCCCAACTTACCAGCCGCCATTCCGGATTTGCCTCTTGAATTAAGCGGGTCGGTAAATACGTCAAAGCGCATGCCAGGAGGAGTGCCAGGACGATAACGCCAGAGTGCGCGCCTGAAGTACTGCAGTCTTGTAGTCTTGTGGTCCTGTGGTCTGTGGTCTTGTGGTCCGTGGTCTGTGGTCCGTGGTCCGTGGTCTCGCGATCTGTGATCGGTGGTCTCTGGTCTGTGGTTTTTTCCCCCCGGACCCTGCGAATCAGCAAATACAATGCGAGGAAAGGCACAGCCCAGCCATAGGCGTATTGCGGATTAACGGCCCACTCGGCACCCAGTTGATTGATTAGCGTGAACCAAAGGAAGCCAAGCACGCAGGCGGCCAGGACCCAGTGGCGCAACGGGACCGCGGACGCATCGGTCCGAATTTCTGCTTGTGAACTCGGCACCATTATTGAAGAACTCGCTTTTTTATCCGTTGCGCCGGATTGCCCTGATAAACTCCGTAGGCTTCAAGCTCTTGCGTTGCTACCGACCCGGCAGCCAGCACCGCATGTGAACCGACCCGGACCCCGGGCCCTACCCAGGCAGCGGCACCGATCCAGGCCCCCTCCTCTATCGTGACCGGCCGAGTAATCAGATCGAAGGTGGTTCGAGTGTAATCATGGTTGCCGGTGCATAGAAAGGCGCGCTGGGAAATGCAGACGTCGTCGCCAATAGTAATCGGAGCCAGGTTCAGCAACCAGCATTCCTCGCCGAGCCATACATTATTTCCAAGTGTGAGTTTCCAGGGGAAGGTGATCTTGACCTGTGGTTTGACGACAACGCCCTGGCCGACACGCGCGCCAAACCGCCGCAATACCCAGCACTTCAGCGCCGATAATTTCACCGGGCACCATTGGAAGAGAAGCTGATTCGTCAGAATCCAAAGCACCTCTTTCACTCGGCCTGCGCCCCGGTCAAAGCTCGCAGCAGAGTACGAGGAAAGGGCTACGGTAGATGGAACAAGGGGCGCCACTGGTCGAGCGTTATCGTTCGCCAGTTGTTCTTGAGTCATTTCCATCAGTGAACGGGGTAGGGGTATTTCATGCGATTTTTAGCCACGTCAGCTCAAAACAACCGATCCGGGCCTCGGCCCTTCGCCAGCCACCCACTCGAACACGCCGCGCATCTCGCTAGAGATGGCGCTCCAACTAAATCGGTTTTGAACGAGGTCCCTGCCTGCGGCACCCATACTCCTTAAATTTGTGGTGGCAGCCTCGGTCAGTTCTCGCAAGCCTTGCGCGATGCTTTTCCGTTCCGCTCGAATTTGCAATGCGGCGCCCCGAGCGAAACCCTCGGGCAGATTACATTCAGGCGTCATCAGAACTGGTTTCGCATAACTCCACGCCTCCAACACAGCCATAGGCAAACCTTCACTCAGAGATGGAAGGACAAATGCATCGCAACGGCGGTAGCAGGCAATCTTAGCCGCTCCAAATTGTGGTCCGAGGAAAACAAGAGAATGGGATTCGTCGAGGGTCGAGAGTCCAGGGTCGAGGGACGAGAGAGCCGGACGAGCATTGAACTTTGAACTGCCAGGGTCCGCCCAGCGGAGTTTCAATCGGTCGGCCAGAGACTTGAGGCTTTTTTCGTGTCCGCCGTCGTCCCAACCCGCAATGGCTAAAATCCACTCCTGCATCAGACTCTTTCCGGCAGTTTCCTTCTGCATTTGTGCCCAGCCTTCGATGAGATTTGCGAGACCTTTCTTTGAATGGATTCGGCCCAGATAGAGCAGCACCTTGCGATCAGCACAGAGCGCACCGGCAGGAGGCGATTGGCTCACGTTAGCTTGCGCTCCATTTAGTTCCGGCAGATCCACCCCGTTTGGGATAATACATACCGGGTTCTTAAGACCGTATTGGCGAATCGCCTGAACCTCCGCCTCACACAGAGCGCGGAGGCAGGTGGCGGCGCGCAGGTGGGCGCTTTCATAAAACATGGATGCCAATCTTTTTTTCCAGGCGGAGCGTTTGATCGCCCAGGGATCAAGCATGCCGTGTGGGGCGATGATCAAGGGCTTCCGATGACGTTTGCTCCACTTCAGCACTGAACGCGAAACACCCGTCCACAGGCCGGCGCGGTAGACCACGTCCGGGTTGGATTCCTCGAGCGCGGCTGCCAGGGCCGGAGAGAAGCCAAGCGACCGGGGGCCAACGGTTTCCATGGCCTCGGGGACAAGGGGCTGCCAAAGCGCCTTGTCGGCATCGCTAAATTCGTCTCGCAAACCCAGGACGCGGGTCTGAAGCTGCTGCTCGCAGGCCAACGTCTGCAACAGGCGCCGCTCAGCCTCGAAGATTCCGCCGTTGGAGCGGGAGACCGAATCGAAGACAGCGCTAATCTTCATTGCGAGCGCACCAGAACATAGATCTGATTAATCGCCAGCTTCTGAAAGATCCCGACTCGCAAAAGCTTTTGTTCGATGCGCAATGCGCGCTTATACGGCAGGCGATGACAGACCGTCCCTCCGAGCACTCCGTAGCCGATTCTTTTTACGATCTGCAAACCTGCTTTCGCGGCCAGAAGGCAGACCTCCCGGTGGCTCATGTAATTGCCTCTCGGTTGCCAGCCTTTGCCCAAGGAACGCAGGCGATGGTAAGGCCAGGCAGCCAGTTTCACGCTAAGCAGGTTGCCGTGGTTATTCAGGACAAGCCAACTGGTTTGGTCCTTCAACCTCCTGGCAAGCGCTTGAAGCGCGGCGATCCGCAAGGCCGATTCGGCATTGAGAAGGAAACGAAACGCAGTGATCAAGTCGAAGGCTCCTTCCACAGACATCTCCTCAGCCGTGATGTCGGAACAGACCACCCTGCCCTTTTTCAATCGCCTTGCCGCTCGAGCAGCCATATCGGCCGAAATTTCGATTCCCAGAGCGCTTTCCACGGAGTCTTCCAGAAATCCGATTACGCGGCCCGTACCCGCAGCAAAATCCAGATAGTCAACTCGCTGATGCTTGCGCCGGAATTCATCCAGAAGTCCTTGTAAGATGGGTTTTTCCAACTCCCAAAGAAGTGCTGAATAGGATGAATCTGCGTACTCCAGTGAATCGTAATCCGCAGCAGCCGAGGAGCTGGTAAAGTGCTCTTTGTAGGTTGTAGTCATGGGGCGTTGAGCGTGGAGAGCGTGCCGAGCGTGGCGCGCTTGAGAGCCGACTGAAGTCTCGCAATTCGGTCGTCCTCTACTCTGCTGAGACAAAGTGAAAGACAAAGTATCAGAGTCCTCTCAGTCCCGTCGCCCGGTAGTCCAGTAGTCCAGTAGTCCTGAGCTCATGTCGGCCAATTGCAGATAAAGGCGCTTGCATCCGGGATGCCTGCGGCATGGCGAAAAGCCAGCGCCAGCATCACATCCATCCGGCGCTCCTTCCCGGCGCCTTTTAGAAATTGCTCCCGGAGCCTCCCCAGGTATCGAGAGGGTGAACGAGGCGCCTTGCCGACTGAGAAGGACATGAAAAAGCCGACCTCGTCGGTCAGCACTGGCGCATGAGGATGACTCATTTCCCAGTCGAATATCCACCAAAACGAATCTGCGGCCACGACGTTCGATAATCCGAAGTCTCCGTGAGCGCGGCGGACTCGGGCTCCTTCGGACAGCAAGTGCGTCAGTTCAGTATGAAAGGCCATTGCCTTGCGTGAGAGTCTGGTTGCGTATTGCGTCCACCAATCGGTTGCGATCACCTGCTCCGAGGACAGGCGCGTCGGTTCGCCGGCATATTCGCGAATGATTTCCCGCGCGTCAGCCGACCGTTGGAGCCGCAAAGGCCGGGCCTCCTCGGGCAGAGCCTCAAATAACAGGAAACGCGCCTGGGCGAAGCGATCTCGAGCCAGCAGCCGAGGAACCCGCACGCGTGTGAATGATTTCGCGCCAAGTTCCGCGTATGTCGAAGCCGCACCCTCGAAATACCTGGCATCATCGGAACTGAGCAGAATTTTGGCAAATGCCACGGCCTTGAGATCCTGCCCGAAGAGGTGAACGTAAAGGCGCCGGCGGTTTGGCTCTGAAGGCCAGGTTACGACGCCATATAGCTCGCGCCCTAAGCGGACGCGCATTTCCGCCAGCCAGCCCTGGTAATCGAAACCCTCCTCGAGAGGCACCGGAGTCGCGGAGAGAGTCCCTACCCATTCCGGGCGCTTAAGCCGGATGGCGGCGTTCATCAAACCGCGGTAAGCACGGCGCTTACTCGTAAAGGGCTGATACCTCGCCAAAGCGGGCCGGTGCAGTGCGCGCGGTTCGTGCGGCATGGTCAAAACGTTCCGTCCACGAAACCGGAGCCTGATGTAAATCGGTTCGATACCAGGCGGTTTGCCATCAGCCTCCTGAGGATCGGCCTTTTTTCGGAACGGCCGCGGTCTCAGACCTTTTTCGCTGGCGCCCCTCAGAGCCCATGTCAGGCCAATCAGCAAGGCCTCTCGCCGGCCTGTCAGACGCGCGGGACCAGCCTCTCGAGCTGCTTCCACTGCTTGGTGCAAGCCCTTAGCAAATGCTTCCGGCCCCCAACGCGAAATGATCTCCTTGCTTGCTGCGCCACAAAAGTTCAGTTGGTCCTCGCCCATCCTGCTGAGTTCTGACATCCGACCGGCAAGCATGCCACTGTCGTAGGGATCGAACCGAAATCCATTACGACCCTCTTCCAGTAAATCGGCGGTGCAGCCGCAATGGTCGGACAGCAGCACCGGCAGACCGGAAGCCATCGCTTCATTCACCACCAGTCCCCATTGCTCCACTGTGCTGGCATGAACAAAGGCCGATGCCAGCGCGTAATACATCGGCAGGTCCGGATATTGCTTGAATCCCGGCAGATGCACTTGGCCGCGAAGGCCAAGTGTAGAGACTCGGAGCTGAATCTTGTCGCGCAGCGGTCCGTCTCCAAGCAGGACAAGGGACCAGGGACTTGTGGAAGGGGCGAGGGAAGAGGAGGAACCTTGAACATTGAATTTTGAACTTTGGACTTCGAACTGGCCCTCGCACAACTTTAGATACTCCGAGTATGCTTCCAGGAGGCGCAGCAGGTTTTTCTTTTCGACGAAACGTGCCGAGGCGAGGAAGTACTTTTTGGGCAGCCCGTGCTTCTTTCTTAAATCGTCGTTGCCGGCCACGTCGTCACGCATTGCGTCGGCTTTTTGGTTGAAGAAAGCATTGTCCACCGCGTCATAACCTAAAAAGATTCGCTCTGGGGACATGCCAAGCTGAGCCAGATAGTCGCGGTGAGCGCGCCCTCCGACCAGCGCCGCACCGCATAAGCTGACAATGCTCCGCTTAATGGCTTCCTTCCACCAGCGCCGCTTTTCGTCCCAGGCTGTTGTTTCGGACATCAGCACCACGGGTACGGAGCCCTTTAGCGCCCATCGCAGTGCGGCCAGAGAACAACGATCGTGCCAGCCCGCTACTACAACCACATCCGGCTGTACCTGATCGAGCACCTCTGCCATCCGCCGAAAAATCTCGGCGGCGGACTGCGACTCCACCGACACATCGCGATAAAGGGTGACTCGCTGAAACCCCTCCTCCCCCTTTACTTCATCCCAGGCATAAGTCGGATCCACGTTGGAGAATTCAATCGCGGTGACATCCGCCACGGTCCCAGCCGCGCGGAGCCTCGCATAGTGGTATGGACCAATGCGATAGAACAGCACCGCGACGCGGGCGAGCGTCGAGCGTCGAGGGTCTAGCGTCGCGGGCTCGGCCACCGCAGCAGAGGATCGAGGGAGCAGGATGGAGGGTTCAGGGTTCAGGGTTGTTCAAAGTTCAAGGTTCAAAGTTCAAGATTCAAAGTTCGAAACAGTCTAGAAACCCAGGGTCCGCAGGACCTAAATCCAAAGCGGCGGAATGCGCCGCACTCCAAACGCTTCGCGACCTCCAAGCGCGGCCGGCCTCGCGAAGCGTTTGGAGTGCGTGGCATTCCCGCGCTTTCGTTTTCATACCACGTACGGATGCGCACGAATATCTTGCATCCGCCATCCAGCATCCAGTATCCAGCATCATGCATCACGTTTCCCCCGAAAGCTTTCGGGGTTCACATCCGCTTCTCGATCACTTCGGCCAACTTTCGACCATAGGCCTCAATCGAAAATGCTTTCGCTGCGGCGCGGCATGCGGGCGCCATGGATAAGGCCAGGTCACGATTTCGAACGAATTTAATAATCGCATCCGCCAATGCTCCGGAATTCCGCGCAGGCACGATAAACCCGGTTTTGCCTTCCTCGACGACCCGCCCGCAATTTGTCGTGGTGATCACAGGCAACCCATGCGCCAGTGCCTCAAGCTGTGTAATCGCGAATCCGTCCGATAAGGTCGGCAGAACGAAAAGGTCACATTCCTGATAAAGGCGGGAAACCTGGCTTCGAGGAATCGGCCCCAGCCAACGCACGGAGGACGCGGCGCGTTGCGTCACCTCGGGCCGAATGTGGCAAGGCCCAGCCACCTGGAACTCGACACACTCATCTTTCAGCAACCTTGCGGCTTCGAGCAGGTAATGGATGCCCTTTCGGACATTCACCTGGCCGAGCCACAGAACACGAAGCCCTCTCGATAGCCTGCGCTCTTTTCCTGAACCCTGAACCCTGAACCCTTCCCCTGCTCCCCCGACCCCCGACCCCCGACCCTCAGCCTCATAAGCTAGCGGGACGACCTCGATCTTTGCCGGATCGGCGCCTTCGGCAATGATCGCTTCCCGCGTCCAGTCCGAGTTGACCAGGATGACGTCAGCGAACTCCCATTCGCGCTTCGCACGACCAAAATAGGATGCAGGAAACTCCAGGGGTAGGCCGGACAACTCGGGCCAGCGCTGCATTTCCTCAGCAACCAACCGGAATTCTGCCGGTCCGGGATCAATTTGATCTACGATAGTGAGGCGCCCCGAGCGCCTGGCAGCTTCGAGAGCTTCGAGGCTTGCGTAAGAATAACCGAAGAAAACATCATGCTCGGGCAGCCTTAGCCTGGCCACGCTACGCCCGAAGGCGGCGTCTGTTCGAGTGAAACCGCGGTAAACGCCGCCATTGCAACTCGCTCTTCGCTCGACCCATTTGCTCCAGACCCCAAGCCCTCGCATGGGCCGGACAAATTCGGCAGGGATCTCAGCGCACTGGGCGCTAAGTGCAGATGCCGCTCGCTGACCCCCAAGCCCGCTTAATACGCAGCGGAGCGCGCGAGATTCGGGGGCGTACCAATCTACGACGAGCTTGCGGAGCATCCCCAGGCGGTGAAACGCGCGCGCGGCAAGGAAATGCTCGCGTGCGCCTTTCTGGGCTACGACAACCTCGGGGAGAGGATGCATGGGGAAACGGAATTAACGCAAAGGCGCAAAGATGCAAAGACGCAAAGTGGAATTAAAATCTAAACACCAAACACCAAGCCCCAGGGAAGCTCCAAACTTCAAATTCCAAATTGTGTCTGGAACGGAATTGGCTCTTGGATCTTGGTGTTTCTCTGGTGTTTGGAGTTTGGTGTTTGGTGTTTGCACTGCTCTTTGCGTCTTTGCGTTAAGGTCGTCCGCCGTTCAAGCCTCCACCGGAGCTGCTGTTGCCACTGTCCGAACGACATTCCTCACCTTCTGCGGTTTCATTCGGGAAAACTTAAAGGCGGCCCAGTAGGCAGCCTGGAAAAAGCAGAACGGGACAAACGATTCGGGGAAGTTCTGAGCGACAAACCAATGGCTGGCGCTTAGCAGGCCCAAGTAGTGCAGTTTCCAGCGCAAATCATTGGTTTCGTAAGTTTTTGCGAAGAAGCAGGCGGTCCCGTATCCTATGATCAGCCAGAAGAACGGGAAAAAGTACCCGTATTCATCAAAGGTATCTTCCACGCACGCGATCGCGCCGCCGTAGCCGACGTTGTGGTGATACTCGGTTTCTACTGCATATAGGGCAGTCGGAAAAAAGCCTCTGCCCCGCATCGGCTTGCCCGGCCAAAATGAGCGCGGAACCCAATGGACCAGCATTGCCAGGTGAGCAGTCCCGTACTGATAGAGGCCGGTCCTCAGGTTGGCCTCGAGCGCAAGGCAGTGATTGAAGAATTCATTATCGCTGGTTTTGGCTGCGCGGTCCACAATCACCTCCTCGACGGTGACCGTATCCAGGAATTCTTCCCATGTGCCCTCAGAATAGACGGAACGGCGGGCGGTATAGATGAACATGATGAGAAGACCTGCGGCCACAAACACCCCCAGGATGACACCTGGCTTCGGCAACCGCGGTCGCACGAGGAACCAAGCCATGGTGACGGAGATGATTGTGACAAACGTGGGCCCGCGGCGCGCGCAGATCAAAAAAGGAAAGACCACCAGGTAAACCAGAATCGCCAGTATGGCGAAATTCAAAACTGTGCGGTGGCGCGGCGATAAAGCCAGGACTGTCACACAGATCGCCATTCCGGGGTAAGCCAATGTGATCAGCAAATACCAATACGCTGAGGTATCATCGGCATCCCTGCCGGAGGCCAGGAACGATTTCCAACCCACCAGGCCAATGACCATTAATGCAACCCCTGCCCACCAGAGCTTGGTAAAGTCAAACCGTGGCGGTTCCTGCTGCACCGCGGGTCTTCGGCGCACTGACAGCAGGCGCCAGTGCCATCCCGCCAGAAAGGCGGCCAGTGCCACCAGTGAGATGAATTGGCCGATGGTCCAAATTTTAATCGGAAAGGCGTCTGGGAAGCTGCGAACACATTCATACGGCAAATAGCCGTAAAAATAAAGCCACATCAAGCACACGATCGCGGCGAAACCCGTAGCTTCCCGAGGCTTAAACCAAAGGCGGACCAATTGCCAGCCTGCCAGAAGGACGGTGGCGATCCAACAAAGCCAAAACTGACCTAGGTCATTGCGCATTGCTACTATCCCAAAAACGGGGCGTATTCGAGTTCATATTTTAAATCCAATCGGCGGGTGCCAATTTCCCGGGCCGGGGCTCCGGCCACAATCTTGAACGGCGGCACATCGCGGCTCACCACGGCGCCAGCGCCAACCACCGCCCCTTGTCCAATGGTCACCCCAGGCAGAATGATGGCCCGGTAGCAAATCCAGGCATGATCACCGATAATGACCTCGCCGCCCCGATCATCAAAATTCTCAGATTGCGTGTCATGGCCCAAAGTGAGGATCGCGGCCTCAGGCCCAATGGAAACGTCGCTTCCGATTCGGATCGGGAACTCACGCCCATCCAACAGGCAGCCGAAATTTACTACATTTCGCTGGCCGAGGAAAATCTTTCGCCCGTTCAGGAAGCGGCAGCCCAGTTGCACTCCGGTGCCTTTTCCAAAGCCACCAAGCCAGGCGCGCAAGAATAAATGCCGCAAGGACCTGACTGGCACGTGGCCGACCCAATAGTTATAAGCATAGGCGATCACCTGACCTGCTCGAAGGCGGAGGTTCATACGGCGTCGAACATCCGCTCAATCACCAACTGGGCATTTTTTGCCCAGCTATGCTCTTGCTCGTAACGCTCCCAGTCGGGCCTTGAAGGATTTTTCTGCCACTGACGAATGCCGCCCACCAATGCCTCAACGGAATCGGGTTCAACCCACACGCCGAGACCGTATTGCTTGATTACAGTCTGCAGATTGCCCGACCCCGACGAAGCCACGCACGGTTTTCTGTAGCCTGCAGCGATGTTCAGCACGCCGCTCGCCGATCGAAATTTCCGCTCATAGGTAACCAGCGCGAGATCCGCCACGCCGAAAAGATCACCAACCTCACTGCCGGGTATGTATCCACTGCGCCAACGGCACCGCTCTGAGACGCCCTCCAACTCGGCCAACTCTTGGTAGTCGCGCAAAGGTTTCTGTCCATTGCCTTCCTCCTGGCCGGCGACAACCAGATAGCAATCAGGCAATTGCCTTATCGCGCGAATCGCCAGATCGAGGTTTTTCCTATCGCGGATGAGCCCAAACGCCAGCAGCAGTGTCCCTGAGAGCGGCACAGAAAGCTCTTGCCTCACGAGGTTCGGCCTCTTCCGTGGCGGATCAAATTCGTAAATGCCATGAGGTATTACCGTCGTGCGAAAGCGTGATGGTGAGCTTCCACTATCCAATTCAACAGGCTCGTGAACGAAGGCTTCGCTCAAGAAGGAGTAAGCCGCCGCTACAGACATTTTGTGCCACCACTTGGGTCCGATCACAATATCGCGGATCGGATCATGGACAACCGCGCCAAATCTAACTCCTCCCCGGGCCAGCTTTCGCAATGGACCAGACCAGAGCGGGGCCAAATACTCGGAGTAGGCTCCCATCAAGACGTGATTGCAACTGGACCGTGAGATGCAACGCGTAAGTGCGCGCGTGTTGTTCAGGATGCGGCGGGCCGTCCGCATTCGCGACGCAATCCTGGAACCCGGCCGGCTCCCGTTTGTGTTTGGCGAGAGCTGCGGCAGAATGTGGCAGCTCTTTTTATTCGCCGGATCAAAGTCGGGCGTAGTCAGGAGTAACACAGCAACGCCCGCACCGGCGATAGCATTCGCCTGTTCCCGCGCATAATCGGCAAGACCTCCACGATCGGCTGGGCTGAACATCAACAACTGGCGGGTCATGGTTGTGGACAACTTGACCGGGAACCTCATGCCAGGCTAGTTGCGCCAAACTGTAGGGGACGACGTAAGGAGTCCCTTAGTTGGAGCCGACATTGCAAAGGGACTCCTCACGTCCTCCCCTACAGGAACCTTCCAGATGGGCGAGCAAAACTTGACGGAACCGCGACACAGAAAACTCCTCCTGCGCGGCGGATTTGCGAGCCATGGCTTTGGCCTTCAATGCCTCAAACTGCAATTCCATCTGCCGGATCGCAGCGGTGAGACTGGCCACGTCACCATCCTCTGAGCAGAGCCCGGCTCCGAAATTTTCCATCTGACCGGCAAATGAAGATCCGCCCGTAACCACGAGCGGTATCCCCATCGTCATTCCCTCCAATGCCACGCGCGATCCGCGCAAGCGATAGGAGGACAGACGATAAGGAAGGAGCAAAACGTCAGTGTGCTTGAGTTGCTCGGGGTATTCGCCATTTTTGAAGTAATTCGTGACGTATTCGACGCGCGAATCTGAAACTAGCGCTGCGTCCTTTTGTACCCTCTGTCCGCGTTCGTTTTCAAAATCTTCGATCCACTGCAGCGCGAAGCGCGCACGGGAATCCGGAAATTCCTGTAAATATCTGCCGATGGCCTCCTGCAGGATATCGCTGCCCTTCTCACCTCTGGCAGCGCCGTAGCAGGCCATCAGAAGACCGTTTTCGATTTTAGATTTTAGATTATGGATTTTAGATTTCTGGTCGGATGCAAATGTGTCCATGCATGGATTTTGGGCGCCGCAAACGGCAGACTCGCAGTCGGGCACGGGTTGCGGCAGGTAGATGACTTTCTGACCTGTTAATTCAGCCAGCGCCGATTGCATCGCAGGCGGCTCGGCGCCTAGAACGACTCGCCCTGACCGGATGGCAGGCGCCATCCGCTGGAGAAGCCTATTCATCAGCTTCGCCGTCGGTGAGCTAATCCAGGCCGGACGACCGCTCCCCGGGTCATGCCGAACCGGCAAGTTGATGAAGAAAAGAAGCACCTTCGCCTCCGTTGTCCGGAGCAGACGCCCAAGCAGCAAGGTCCATCCGAGCAGGTGGTGAACAGTCACTGTAGGTACAAAAATGATATCGCCAGGACTGTTTTTGCGGAGGTAGCGCGACATGGCCCACCACGTGGCCAGGGCGTGAATCGGAACACGACCGTAACGAACAAATCGGGACTTCTCCTGCCCCATTCTGTGCCAGATGGATTTGGGCAGGATGGGTTTAGCCCTCAGACGTTCGACTACGAATGGCTCAGCTTTCCGATCGGCGAGGACGGTTACCTCATCACCTAGGGCCCTTAGGCCATCTGAAATCGTCGCCACGTACTCCAGCCAATGGCCTTTGCGGTCACGCAATGCATCCTCGACGATCAACCAGCGCATGGGGTGAACAATTGCGCGAACTCAGGACGGTTTACCGAAATTGCCAAAAACGAAAGCGCGGGGATGCCGCGCACTCAAAACGCTTCGCGCAGCAGGACGCGCTTGAGAACTCGCGAAGCGTTTGGAGTGCGACGTATTCCGTCGCTTTGGCTTCTAACCTACCGAACGATGCAAAACACATGCGGCTTAGCTAAGCCCTCGAATTGATTCCTTCAAACCGATGCTCCGGGGCACCGCTCGAGCGTTGGAGCGAAGGAGCACTCCAAGCGATCGAACTGAATTGAACAACCGCACCCCAAGAATCCTCCTGGCTTTCATTCCAACTCCTCGCGCAGGGCCCGCACGCAAATACATCTCCGCTCGGTCCAGCGCCAGTTTCGCCGCCTCAGCTTGCCCTTTGCGCAGGGCCAGTAAATAGGCGGTTTCTGAAACCCTGACAATAGTCGCACGCTGGGCTGCACGCGGCTTTCGACCGGAGGCCGCCAGAAACTTCAAGTTACAGTCAATCACTTCGATGAGAGCGCGAATTCTTTTGTCCACATCGGAAACCTCATCGCGGGAACCTGCCACGCCCTTTCGGTAGAGAGCGCCAGCGTTTTGTGACCACGCGATGGATGCACCCGATATAACAGGAAACCAAAACGCTGCGTCCTCAGAAGGCACTCCATCCAACGCCTCAGGCCAGCGCCGTTCCGGGGTAATTCTGCTCCGCTTGACCAACGCCCCATGGAGGGTCCAGGGAGCGAACGCTATCGCGGCGTCCTCCAAATCCTCCGTGCCACGACCCCACGCCGCTGGTTCGCGCCAGGTCCGCTGATAGGCCCGGCCATCCGGAAATTCTTCCCAGGGACCAGCCAGCACATCTGCTGCGCTGTTCTTCTCCAGGAGTGACAATCTTTCTTTCAGATAGCCTGGCTCAATTAAATCGTCCGCATCAAGAAACAGAAGCCATTCTCCCCGTGCCTGGTCCACGCCGACATTTCGCGCCCCTCCCGGACCGCTCTTCCGTGAAATGACCAGCCGAAGGCGGGGATCGGAAAAACGGCGCACAACTTCCGGACCTTCATCTGTAGAGCCGTTCTCGACGACGATCATCTCCCAATCCGAGAAGGTTTGAGAGAGAACGGAGTGGATTGTATCAGCGATATACGCGCCCTTGTTATGAAGCGCGGTGATGATGCTGACGGTCATGGTTTTGCGGTGCACGGCGAAGTGCCGCCAGGAAGGTGTTTTGAAGCCTCTCTGCAGCGAAATCGGTTTCGTACGCGCGTCGTGCCAGAATCCCGAGTTGTTCCTGTTCTCGGGGATTCCCGGCCAATTTCCGGAGAGCCTCCAGGAGCGCCTCGGGATTCGGGTCCGTGACGCATAACGCGGCTTTGGTGCGCGTGGCCCATTGCACTACGGACGCAGATTCAGGTGCCCAAAGCACGATCGGCCTGCCCAACTTCGCGTATTCAACGAGCTTAGTCGCAAAACAGGTCTCGACTCGCCTTCTTTGCTCGGGCTCAAAAAACATTGCGACCAGATAGGCATGGAAACTCTCGAACCATTTCTGGTACTCCGGACCGTCTGCGAAACCGTGCAGCAGGCCTTCCTGGCGCATGGTCTGTTTGAGCGTATCCGGCCATCGCGGCTCAGGCCCCCGGAACTCTATCCGGATATCGCTCTGCGCCCGAGAGCGATCGGCCAGGCCCGCTAGCATCGGGCCATAATCGTACATGTTGCCCAGGTAACAAACTCGCAAGGGCGGCGCCGACGGAGGAGCAGTCGCGGCAATTGCTGCATTCGCGTCGGGAATCGGCAACACCACCACGGCATCCGGATGCGGACCCAACGCGGCTTTCATGCCCTCACTTACGCAAATACTCACTGTGGCCGACTTGTGAAGCTCGACAAATTTGCGCTGAAGGTATGGCCGCATCAGCTGATGTACGGCCGCGATATCCGGCCACCAATCATCGAACCGAACCAGGAGTGGCAACCCGTGGCGGCGCGCATAATTGCGGGCGATCCAGCACCCGTTGCCATAGGCCAGCGTAAGAACAACGGTATCGTGACGCTGAGATGAACCGTTTGGGCTTCCAGGACGAAGTTCGCCGTTGGAATTTCCAAAAAGCTCTGCCGGCTCCGGCAGGCGGCGGTGAAGTCGGCCTCTGGGGTGAGCCAGCAATTCCGCGTCCGCTATCCAACGATGGAAGCGTGTCTTGCGCAGGCGCGGAACTGTTTTCGTCCAAAACTGCCCCGTTTTTAGCTCGTGGGGCTCTCCGGGCAAAACGCTCAGCGCGATCTCTGGCTTGTCCACTAGATGGCGGTGCAGTGTAAGGGCGGCAGCCGTGGTCCGTTCCGGGCGAATTGTGGAGATCAGGATGACGTTCATCCAATTATGGTTACAAAGTTAATTTGTTAAATTTGTTACATTAGTTACATGGTGGAACGGTGGCTGGCCTATGTAACCGATGTAACTCATGTAACGCATTTAACCTCCTGCGGAATTAGCAGAAGTGCTTTTGATAAAGTTGGAATGCCCATGCTGACCGGCCTGGTAGGAAGGCCAGGAGCGATTCAGCGTTGCCCGGAAGGCTTTCGACAAGCTGCAGGTTATGTTCATAGCCGAGATACTCCTGGCGCATGTCGCGGACCAGGTCATGCACGTTGCGTTTCTGATAGACTGAGGCTTTGTTCCAAACAATTTGAGCGCCCTTTGCCTGCAAATAATAAGCCCCCCAGATGTCGTCCATACGGCCGATGTGGGGAAACATAAAGTAATCCTTGAGCATCGCCGCACGGAGAAAGGTATTCTGCGAATTGAAAGGGCCTAATTTATTTGCGGCAATTGGGAACCGGCTTGGGTCGAAATCACATTCCGGCGCGTGTTCCATGCGGCAGATAGCGTCTATGTCCGGGTCCCCGTTCCAGAAATCCGCCTGGACGTCCACTCGCACGGTTTTTGTGTGCCGCCGATCGTATTTTCTTTTCGGCAAAAGCTGGATCGGATAGCCGCGATGCCAAAGCTTAGAGTGATTGGTGGCTCCTACGGGGTCGAAGGCAGGCAGATCGGTTTCATAATAAGTCACCTCGACCTCGCGGCCCACCAGCAAATCCTGGCCCCAACCATTCAAGGGGATATTGTCATCGTCCACGACCGCGACGATATCGGCTTTCATATCATTGGCCCACAGCAGTCCGAAGTTGCGCCGTTGGATGCAATTCCAACCGATGGCATCTGAAAGCGCTGGGTCGTACGTCTCCTGCTCCTCGGGCGTTACGTAAACGCCATGATCGAGATGGTAATCCCGGGGTGTCTTCTTATCTCCGATTACCACGAGGTCCCAATCCTTCATGGCTTGGAACGCTTCGATGGCTTCGGTGGGTGCATTAATAGTTGTTGTAACGATGACTTTTTTCATAAATCAATTTACTAACGCGCTGACTTCACGGACCAGAATTTCCTGAAGGCGCTCGGGATTGAACAGGCCTCGGTGCAAGCGGGTTGCTTCGTCTGATAATCTTTGCCGAAGGGACTGATCGCTGGCGATGCGTCGCGCCGCTTCCATCAACGACTCGACGCCGCTTTGATCCACTACAAGCGCGCCGCCATCCCGACGGGCGACTTTGACGGGAGTACAATAATCGGGCCCCCAGAGAATGATCGGTTTTCCATAGGCGCTGTAGTCGAGGAATTTCGTGGTGAAACTCGTTTGCATGAAGAGCCGGCTCTCGGACTCGAAGCTCATTACCACCAAAAGGCCATCGGCCCCCGCAAGGACTTGCGCTGCCTCTTCGGCAGGCTTGAAGCCCAGGTAAACTCCTCGAGCTTTCGCCAGTTCGAGCAAGCGCGGCGGCCAGTCCGCGTTCGGGCCAACGACTATCAGTTCAATGTCCTGGTCTGCCTGCAGGCGCTCGATGACCGAGCAAAGCATCCGGCCATAGAAGTGCTCCACACAACCCACATACACCAAGCGGAACTTTCCGTTGCGCTGAACGCTGGCCCTTGGCAGCGCTTCATTGGTTTTATGTCGCCCCGGCATGGGATAAACCACGTGCGAGTTCGGGTGCGGCCCCAGCACTTCCTGCATGCCATCGCTGGTACAGATGGCCAGATCGCAAGCAGAATAGAGGCGGCGGTAACGCGCGCTCAACAGAGGCCGTGTCCAACGATGCCCGCTGTAGCCGTCCATAATTGGAAACCAATCCAGAAACAGGCCCGCCAACGGGAGTTTGAAGCGCTTCGCAGTCTGCCAGGCCAGGCCGCATACTGCATTATCGCCGACGGTCAGGATTACTTCCGGACGGAACTTACCGACAAGGCGGGCGATCTGCCCGTTGGGAAGGTTGGGCCAAACCAGCGTCCGAAAGTCCTTTGCCCAGCGATGGAAGCGAGTTCGGCGCAATCGTTCTATGGCGCTCGGCAACTGAAGCTGTTCGTGCGGCAACTCCTGGGTCACGTACGTGGCATCGGTAACGACGAGCAACTCGAACGGATTACGCTCGATTAAATGCCGGTGCATCACCAGCCTGATGCCACAGTGATTCTCCGGCGGCGCCAATGTGATGAACATGACGCGAGGCCGTGACTTCGCATTTTGCAGCTCGGTCATGCTTCGGCTAGGGGCGCGTTGCTCTGGAGCAGCTATCATTTAGCAGAACCGCATTTCCCACTGAGCTATCTTGAAACTCCGGAACGCCGGGTGAGGGCACCCGGCCTGCACGAGAACTGGCCTGGACTTGTAGGCCGCGTGCTCTCACGCGGCGCGCCTCGATGACCAGAGCCCAAGAACCTCCTAACAAATCCCTTGGCTTGAAACGAGCGAAGAAACAATCTGCCTTCGAAAGTCAATCCGTGGGAGCCGCAGAAGTGAAGGAAGTCCTTGCGCTCTTTTATGCTGGCAGGTGAGTGCCGAAACAGTGCGCGACACCGCCTCCGGTAATGCACGAACGCGGCTCGAAATGCAGCAATGTTTTCCTCGCTGAAATCATATTCCCATCCGCTATGAGACCAGCCCACCTCTTTTTCCTGGACTTCGAGCAACAACTGCGCGTGCGCCTTGGCCAGCGTTTCCTCAGGTATCAGGCTAGGAAAAGCCTCAGCGAGCGCATCCATATAGAGGTCGAACGGCACACGGTAAAGGAACACCAAGTGAGTCGATCGGGCCGCGGAACTGCCGTCGCTCCCACTATAGGTCAATGAACGAAGGCCAACTCCGAAATCAATAGCACAAATCCCAAGCTCCTTGGCCAGCTCGTAACATAGAATCTTGGCAGCGCCGCCCAGACAAAGAAAGAGCGTGTCAATCTTCCAGCGCAAGATTGCTTCCTTAAGGTCCTGCTTAATAGAGTCGAGATTTTCTCCAAGGTTCCGGCCATTGTCTCGGGGCCGCAAGAAGAACGGGGCGCAGTCAGGCTGCCAGTAATCTCTGGCACATTCCAAAAACCGCTCCCGCTTTAGCATCGCTTCGAGTAGGGGAGCCTCAGCTCCGCAAAAAAGAATTCGCCGACCGGCGCAGAACGAACGGAATTCGGCGTCGAGCCAGGTCGCTAGAATGTATGAGGTGGTCCGGTCGGGGTTCCGAAAAAGCGACTCTTTGCGGCGCACGCCCAGGGCATCTATGAGCGAATTGTCCTTCCAAAGCAGTTCGTGAAAATCCAGGTAGGTGGCCCCTTCCAGGGCGGCTCGCAGCCGACCCGCCTGGCAGGGCAGAAGCCCAGGCGAGCCAAACGGGCGCGTGCCGGATATCGGCGCCGGGGCGGGGACGGCCTCGTCCCCGCACTTGTTTGTGCAGCCCTCGAATTGCGGGGACGAGGCCGTCCCCGCCCCTTTCTGGAGTTGCTCATCGAGTAAATATCCCAAATCATAATCTCCCAGCCGCACGAAAGAAAAGGCCTGGCCACGACGCATCAACGACGTAAGCCTCCTGGCTTCGTCCACCCGTTCTTTTGGCATTGGGTCAGGCTTCGGACCCAACGCGGCGCGATACTCAGTGGTGTCCATTACAGCACCTGGCCAGCAGTCTAACGCCGCGGTTCACGAAAGAGCGCCGCAAACGCCGGAATCGGCTGGAACGGCGCTGACGCACCTCGCCCAAAATCTGCGGCAGGCGCTTGAAGATGCGCTCCAGCTCTGCCTTGATTTCGCAGACATTGTCCGGCGGGCTTTTGGCGGCATTGCGTATGTCTTTCATCGAGCAGTTGGATGTTGGCTCAAACCAATGCGGCGTGCGACCATAAGCAGAGTAGTAATCTTGAAACTTAAACCCCGAGCCAAGCACGGCATCGCTCAACCGGAGCCACACGTTCGGTATGCCGAGCGAATCCGCAACGACCAATCCGTGCAAAGAAGAAGAGGCAATGACCTCACATTCAGAAATCTGCTCGAACACTTTTGCCGGCGTGCAGGTAACATCCACAACCAGAACGTTTTTTGAATCCTGGGACGCCAACTGCCGGATGATAGGCGCTTGCGCATCCACGTAATGCGGAACAAGACCCAGCGCAAACCGCGGTTCGCTCCGTTGATAAATTCGGTCAGCTAAAAGCCCAGGATCTCCCAGCACCGGGCCCCAGCGCCTGCCAGTGCGCTCGCGGCTTAGCTTCCCCCGAACCGCATGCACGGCGGCCTGAAAAAAGGGATTCCAGCACGTGTCGCTTAAAAAACCGGCTCCAAGAATCGCCCCATCGAACTGGCTGTCCACGAACCCCAAAATGCTTCCCACACCAACGAGTTCGGCCTGGTCAGGCTTGCTCGGCTCGCACGGGACTCCGTAATGGAAGAATAAATCCCGGTTAAGCTGGTCCCCAAAATTGGGGATGTCCATGAGGAACAGTTTTCCAGGTGGTTTAACGCTCAGGGCGCTTGAAGGCGGGACGGCCACCATGTCTTTAATAACCCGAAGCCCGAAAACCGAAGCCCGAAAACCTTGGCAGAAAGCAAGGCATCTTATCCACTGTTCGGACTCCGGACTTCGGACTTCGGATTTCTGATCTCGTATATTCTCTGAGCACAACCTTTCCCGTGAACGATCTTCCATTGCAACCCAACCTGTTCAAAAATCGCGTGCAACTCCGTTTCTGTGAAGTGATTGACCCAGTTCGAAACGAGCCTCGTCCATTTGGAATCCCCCTTACGGAACGGATGGTAGGAGAGGAGAGTGATCGAACCCAACGATGTCACTTGCTGCAAGAATTCCTGTGGAGCCCGCATATATTCGAAGATGCCGCTACACACAACATAATCGAAGTGTTTTGAGAGTCTCGGAAAGATGCCCGCATTGAAATCGCAAAGGACCACTTCGGGCGTGCTCTTCACCAAATCGCACGGTTGATAAAGACAGCGCTCCTTAAGATGTCCCTTCAAGGATTGAGCGCCACAGCCGATGTCCAGCACCGAGCTGCCTGCGGGAATCAGGCCAGCAATCGTGACATTGCGGTCGTCCCAGGGAGGAGCCCCCGCCCGCGCCACCCGCTCCCACCGGCGCCGGTGAGTGCGCACCAACAGCGTGGTACATCCCGACGCAAGCGCGTTGAGTTTGCGGCGGGTTATACTAACTATTTTCTTTACGGCCATTGTCGGAAACCCGATGCTGCGCAATTTATTCCGAGAGGCTTGGCGTGGCGGAGCTTTTGGAGTGCGCCAGTCCTCTGGCGCTTTGGATCCTCACCCCGCAAAAGCCAAAGCGGCAGAGGGCCGCCGCACTCCAAGACGCTTCGCGTGTGCGGAACGTATGGAATGATCCACGTCCCTGGAAGCCTTTAAGCATCTGCCGAGCACGCGTGTCACTCGCCCTCCGCTCCTGCAATCTCCCATCTGAGATCCGGGCAAATAAAGCCCATTCGTCCGTCGGCCCGCGAGTCGAGCACACCTGCCTGGGGTTCGACTGAAAACGAAACGACATTGTCGCAGACAAAATTTGCCGGGCCTCCCAGGATATCTGAACCTACGGAAACCGAATAGTGGCCAGGGTTCAAAAACCGATCCGGAATTCGGCAGCGACTCTTATATACGCCTGGCGCGCGGACTTCTGACGCCTGGCCGTTGCGAGTCATGTCACGATCTGTGCTCGTGAAGATTACGGTGCCATCCGCGCTTGAAAGCCGAAAACCGACTCGGAGGCCCGGAGCAGGCTTGAGCAGGCGGTACGTGATATCAATTTGAATCGCAGAATGAAACGCAAAGCTCGGACTGGAGTTGCTATCTGCTGCTTTCACGCTCACTCCCAGGAGTTGAATGAGATGGTTTCCGGCTTGCGGCTCTCCTGCCCCGTTCCCGAATTGTGACTGAAGCTGTTGATTGAGGCCAAGGTACTGCGAAACGATCCTCGCCGTCTCGCCGGAAAACGCCACTTCACCCCGATCCAGCAGATACGCCCTCTGGCACAAACGCGAAACAGCAGGCATGTTATGGCTCACAAAAAGCACCGTGCGACCTTCCCGGGCTGCCACACTCTCCATCTTGCCCAGGCATTTCCTTTGAAACTCGGCATCTCCCACAGCCAGCACTTCATCCACGATGAGTATCTCCGGCTCCAGGTGCGCCGCCACGGCGAACGCGAGGCGGACATACATTCCAGAGGAGTAGCGCTTTACGGGTGTGTCCAGAAACTTTTCGATTTCGGCGAACGCGACAATTTCATCGAACTTTTTCCGTATCTCAGCGCGGCTCATGCCGAGAATCGCGCCGTTCAGAAAAACATTTTCCCTCCCTGTGAGTTCGGGATGAAAACCCGTTCCGACTTCCAGCAGGCTTGCCACCCGACCCTTGATACGCACCCGCCCCTCGGTAGGCTCCGTGATGCGACTGAGGATCTTAAGCAGCGTGCTCTTCCCCGCCCCGTTCCGGCCAATAATACCGATGACTTCGCCTTGCTTTACCTCGAAGCTAACGTTCTTCAGCGCCCAGAAATCCTCATGGGCAGGACGACTGACCACCGAGGACGGACCACTGACCGCTGACCACTGACCACTGACCTGCGAACTGCGGCCCGGTTGACCGTTTTGCTTCGCGTCAGCGACGGAGTGTCCGTTTCGCAGGGAATTGAAAGTCCGAAACGGCGCCGTGACCCAGCGATTGAGGACGTGGCGCAAGCCGTCCCGCGGGCCTGCCTGCTGGTGGCGGATGCAGTACTTCTTCCCCAGGCTTTCGACGGTTATGATAGTGGGAGGCACGGAATGGAAGATGGGAGATGGCGAGGCTCTGCGACCGGATCAGTTCTTCCGCAGATACTCCTTGCAGCGCGTGACCATCTCGAACCGGAACCCGTCGTAGGCTACTCCTCTACCTTCGCGTTCGTAGGGCATTTCCAGGCGTGCAAAGAATTTTCGACGGGCTTGCAAACGATCTTTCGAGGTTCTCTCGAACGCGTTAGCGAATCGGTCGTAGATCTCAGCAAGCCCAGCAATGTCGTCGCCTCCAATCATGGAGGCGAGTGTAGCGCGCGCAATTCCTCAGCTGAGGCTCGAATATCAAGGATATGATCGTACGTTGGGGTCAGAAGTGAGTATTGCTCGGACAACCGCAAAATCCCACCCGCGAAGGCATCGCAGGTTTTGACCAAATTGTTCCAAAGAGTCGTGGTGGCTGCGATATCAGGCTCGCGGCGAGCCATTGCAGCGGTGAGCGAATAGATCTGCTCCAATTGTGACTCCAATCTGAACGCCTCCCCCTCGATCTTCTGGCGGTCATCTCCCGCCGTGCTGATGCGCTCCTCGAATTCTTTCAAGGCGCCTTCTTTAATCGTGTCCAGATCGGATAACTCGAGCGTCATATCACTAAATCACTGCCTCTGAATGACTTCAGCAATGTTTTCCGAATCGAGCATTGCCCATTCGGAATCGCCGAAAAAAAAGATAACCCGATAATCCCTCGGCGCACCAAGGTTTCTCGGTTCGTTGAATGTGTACTGTGCGCCGTTTGTGAGGCGCACCGTAAAGGGCCGGAAGGGTTGACGTTCGGCGATATCCTTGATATCGGCTGCTTTCATAATCTAAACACTAGGCTCGTGATCCCTTAGAGGCAACTGGATTGCTTGGTATCTTTGTAGTTTCCGCGTGCGTCGCCGTTAGCGGACGGGTCTCATTACGGCCACCAGTTCGCCCCATCGCTTGTGAAAGTAGCGCTGTTGGTAGGCCCGATCCTCCAGAAAAGAGTCGTGCCGATAGTCTGCGCTCCATTTGCGTTAGTCACGGTTACACTGCCGGTAGCCGTTGCGCAAACCACACGGATCTGCTTGCCTGGCTGTGTGGCCGAGTTCGTAGCGTCCAGCAAGGTAATCAGTTGGTTGGTGCCAGTGCAGAATAAAACCGCATCAGAAATGGCGCATGCGTAGTTGGTGCTGAAGGCTGGTTTGGTTTGCGGGATGAGGCCACCCAGCGTGGTGATCGGCCCGCTAAAGTTGCCGCTCCCATTGACATCGAGTGTCGCTGCGGGATTCGCGACACCGACGCCCACGCTTCCACCGGATTTCATCAAGATCACGCTGCCAAACGCCGCCGCATTGTTGCTGATCTCCAACGCCGACCGATACGCTCCATTACCGTAATAACCGATTTCCGTTTTTGTTCCCGTGCCAATGCTGAAAAACAGAAGATTATCAGACGTCGCCAACATTTCGCCGGACGGGTACTCGGAACCCGCGGACACGTTGTTGTAGATTGTCAGCGGGTTGATGTTGCCGATGATCGTGTTTCCACCGTAGGGCTGAATGGCCAGGTCGCGCACGACGCCGCTTCCAGCAGCGGAAGCGCCCACCACAGCCCTGCCGTTGAAAATTCCGGCAGGCGCCTTTTCCAGATGCAGAAACTCTCCGTTCAGGCTGTTGGTGACAAAGTCAGTTGAACATATATCCATCCACGTCTGAGCTGGCGCTCCGTTCGGCATCAAGTCAAACGCGATCCCGGAATTGCCGGTCGGCCTGAAAAACGGGATGGGTGTCGTCCACCAGGTGCCGTTGCCCAATTGGAACGGGTTGACTCCACCAACGCTCAAATTGCCGTTCGTATCACCATAAAAAGTCGTGTTGGTTAAGCCAGCACCTGGCCAGAGCGTGCCTGCTGTTAAATTTGTGAGGCCGCTGCCATCGCCCGCGAACTGATTGCCGGAATTGGTGAACAGGACCGTGCTGCCATAGGTTCCCGAAATCTGGGTCGAGGGCACCGTTCCGCTCAATTGTGCAGCCGGTAGATTGCCGACCAAGTTGCTGGCGCTCCCAGCCACTATCGCATACGGAGTGGAGGTGAGCGGTTGAAACGGTCTTAGCAGCGAGTATTCGGTCGTATTATTCGTCCTCACCGCCACGCCCAGCCAAAGGTTCGATCCGCCGTAAACGTTGCCAAAGTCCAGTGTGGTAGTAAAGCGGCCGCTGGAGACCGGCACGGCGGTTGCCGCTATGGGGCCGGCAACCAGGTTGGAACCCAACGAATCTGCCGCGAGCCAAAACTCGAAATCATAGAACCCCTCGACAAGGTTACCACTGGCTGCGAGTCGCCCCTGATACGTAAATGCTGTGCCCTGGGCGTGGATCCGGGATGGAGACATAGCCGCCAGGACGGCTGGAAGCACTATCATCAAACAACGTTTCACAACTGCTTTTCTGTGGCGTATTGATCCGCGGCTGAACATTCTGCCAGATTGTTCTGAATAAGTCACGTTAAATCACGTCCGCAAAGCTCTTTTCAGCCCGACGGAAGTACCACGTGCCTGAGAGCAGTAGCACGACCACGACACAGCAGGCCATCCAGACTGCCGGCCAATCCAGGGCCGGACCGCCGGGCAGTATGGACCAACGAAAGCCCTCAATGACGCCCACCATCGGGTTTAGCTCGTACAGCCAATGCCATTTGGCCGGAACCACGCTGCTGCTGAAGCCGACCGGGGAAACGTAAAGCCCGAACTGGACGATGAATGGAATGATGTATCGGAAGTCCCGGTATTTGACCGTGAGCGCGCACAGCCAAAGCCCCGCGCCAAAGGCTGCGCCGAAGGCAATGACAACAAATAAGGGCAGCGCAATGATGCGTGAATCAGGCGCAAGGTGATACCACGTCATCACGAAGGCCATCAGGCCGAGCGTGATCAGAAAATCCACGAAGCTGGTGATGACCGCCCCTGCAGGAACGATGAGCCTGGGGAAATAAACCTTGGAAATCAAATTGGCGTTCCCCACCAGGCTGTTGCCGGATTCGGACAGGCTGGTTGCAAAGAACTGCCACGGCAGCATGGCCGCCATCACGAACGGCGCATATGGGCCGCCGCCGGGGGCGTTCAGTTTCGCAAACTGATTGAACACAACCGTGAGCACTACCATGGTCAAAAACGGGCGCACAATCGCCCACGAAACACCGATGACCGTCTGCTTGTAGCGGACCAGGATGTCGCGCCAGGCAAGAAAATAAAACAGCTCCCGGTAACGCCACAAATCGCGCCAGTAATTCCTTTCGGAACGCCCGGATTCGATGACTAGTTCCGGAGTCATGCGTTTAGTTTAACCAACGCGCTTTCATTCGCCCGCGCCCACGCATGAATATCCTGCACGATTTCGCGCACTGATTTTTTTGGACGCCAATTGGTTTTGGCGAACAACCGTGAATTGTCGCCGATGAAAATCCGCAAGTCTGCCGGCCGATTCCCTGAATCAGACCCGATCTCCACTCGCCGGCCAACAACTTCGCGGCACAAGTCTGTTAATTCATAGAGCGACACACTGTTGTCCGCTCCACCGGCAACGTTTCCCAGCCAGCCATTCCACGCATCAAAGTTCCGAATTTGCTCCAGAATTAGCGCGCACAGATCGCTGACGTGCAGAACGTCCCGCACCTGTTTGCCTTGCCCTCCATACCCGATGTAGCTGAGCCGCCGGCCAAAATGGTGTGCAAGGACCCACAGGGATGCGACGCCCTGGTCCACTTTGCCGAATTGCCACGGACCGGCGATCACTCCGCACCGGTTGATCACCGCCCGGAGCCCGAACGCGCTTCGATACTCCTCGATGAGTTGTTCGGCAGCCAATTTGGTGAAGCCATAAAGCGAGCGGGCGCCGGCCATCCTGACGTCCTCAGACACTCCGCGCGAGCTGATTCCACAATTCCCATTGTCCTGCCACGAAAACCGTGTGGCCTCTTCCCGCCATGGATGCTTTTCAAGTGTGGCGATGGGATAGACCCTGCTGGTGGACAGGAATATAAATCCGGAGTTCCATTCACGGGCCTTTTCGAGGCAGTGGTAAGCCCCGCCGAGATTCGTTTCGAAAAGATAATCTGGTGAGCCATTCTGGCCGGCCAATACAGAGGGCTCGGCGGAGCACTCAATCAAGAAGTCGAACGGCCCGGCGGGGAACGTGTCCGCCTGGCGAACATCTCCGCGCGAAAAAGTAATTCCCGCTGCTTCCAAGCGAGGCACATTCAACTCCGAGCCGCACCGATACAGGTTATCCATGCACACGACCTCCGCCTCGGGCCATTCCCGCCTGAACGCCAGCGAGAGATTCGAGCCTACAAACCCGGCACCGCCTGTAATGAGAAAACGCATCAAGTGGGAGATAGGAGATGGAAGTTGGAAGATAGAAACCC
Organism: Verrucomicrobiota bacterium; assembly: GCA_003176045.1. Lineage (GTDB taxonomy): Bacteria > Verrucomicrobiota > Verrucomicrobiia > Limisphaerales > UBA8199 > PSRM01. Next base: position 60,207 of record PSRM01000346.1, read on the forward strand.
TAAGACCTTAATTCCCATTTCCCATCTTCCATTTGCCATAGATCTCCTCGAACACCGCATCGAGATTCTTGCTGATATCCCAACCCGGGTAATGGGTCCGCATTTTCGTCAGGTCGCTGATGTAGCAGATGTGGTCGCCTTCGCGGTTTTTATCCACGTATTCAAAATTCATTTTCTTGCCGCTCAAAGTGGCCGCGCGATCAAATGCTTCGAGAATCGAAACGCTGTTGCCTCGCCCGCCTCCGATGTTGTACACCTCGCCGCAGCGGGGGTTTTCGTAAAATGCATGAATGAACCGGGCCACATCGACCGAGTGAATGTTGTCCCGAACTTGCTTGCCTTTGTAGCCATACACTTTGTAGGCCTTGCCTTGGACATTGCATTTCACCAGATAGCTTAGGAAGCCATGCAGTTCCACACCGCTGTGGTTCGGGCCTGTCAGGCAGCCGCCCCGCAAACAGCAGCTCTTCAGCCCAAAATAGCGCCCGTACTCCTGCACCATGACATCTGCTGCGACCTTGGACGCGCCGAACAGGCTGTGCTTGCTTTGGTCTATAGGAAAATCCTCCCTGATCCCACCCGCGTAGGCTGGATCTTCATAATCCCAGCGCGTTTGGGTTTCTTTTAGTCGAATGGTGTTGGGCCGGTCCCCATAGACCTTGTTTGTGCTCATGTGTACGAACACAGCCCCCGGCGCGTTGCGGCGGGTCGCCTCGAGCAGATTTAACGTCCCAACTGCGTTAACGTCGAAATCGTCGAATGGGCGCGAGGCTGCCAGGTCGTGGCTCGGCTGCGCTGCGGTGTGGACGATCAGCGAAGGCTTGAGCGTTTCGAGCAAACCTCCAACGCTCGCCCGATCGCGAATATCCAACTCGTGGTGCTTGAAACTTTTGTGCGTAGCCAGAAGCCTGTGTTGATTCCACCGCGTATCCCCTCCTGGCCCGAAAAACTCCGCCCGCATGTTGTTGTCCACACCATGCACCTGCCACCCCAACCGGCTGAAATAATCCACTACTTCAGAACCAATTAGGCCGGAAGAGCCAGTGACTAATAGGGTGACCACAGGACTACAAGGCGACACCGTGCAAGCTGCCGCCCTTGGTTGAATTGCCGAATTTCAGCAAAACCAATGTTCGCGTTTGACACCAGTGGCGAGTCTCTCAACGCCTACAACCTGTTGTATATGTTGGCCTGAACACCCACAGCATTGAGTGTTGAAGCCTTCGAGACACAAGGGTTTGGATTCCTTGCTCTCACATCATCTAGCCAGCAACCCGCTAGCCAATCAGCCCCAAAATGTGCTAAAGACGACGGACTACGGACTACGGACCAGTGACTACTTCCCCAGCACACGCTCGATCAAAGGCAGCACGCGTCGAACGTTTTTACCCCAGCTCCGCAACATCTTTACCCTGGCTGCGACATGGTCTTTCTGGTCCTTCGGCAGTGCGGGAATCATTGCTGAAACCCTGTCCAGTCGCTCGCCTCCACCCTCCAGGTGCGGAGCGATTTGATCCCGCAAAAAGCGACCCGCCAGCTTTCGCAGCTCAGCCACAGCCTCATAGTGCGTACGCCTGTCCCCGCCGATATAGACCGTGCGAATCGCCCCAATCCCACGCAAAAACCGCAGTCCCTGGCTGGCCGAGCCTTTGCTGAGTCCTAACCGAAGGATCAGGTCGTCCATCGCCAACGGACGCGCGGAAATGAAAAGAAGCCCGTAGATCTCGCCCAGAGATCTCGGTTGCCCTAAAATGCGCGAAACCTGCACAAACATCTCAATAATCTCGGTTTCCAAGGGACTTACTCCCGTGGACGGACGAGCCTCGCCTTCCAGGAGCGCCCAACTCTGTTGGGCGCGTCTCGCACTGACTCCCGTGGATGGGGCGACAACGGCTTCCAAATTGGTTTCAAGCGGCATCTTAATCGCCTCCGAGGCACTCCCAGCCCCTTCTGTCGCTTCCGTGGGCACGGGCAGTTTGTCTGGTTCCTGGGCGGGAGGTTCTGATTTTTCAACAATGAGTGGCATAGTCAGCGCATTTTTATCAGAAGTGTCTATTTTGTTCAATAAAAAATGAACAAAATGTTCCCGGACTACTCCCAATGTCACCCATTGTTACGGCCGCGTTACGGCCGCGTTATGGGTTTTGTAACGGGTGTTACCTCCGGTAAACACGGCCTTGTTACGCTGTTACGGGTTTTTCGGGGGGACACACTTCACACTTCACACTTCGGGGGGGATACACCGCTCATCAGGCCCTTCTACTCGTTCTTAGTTCTTAATCCTAATCTTTCATCTTTCTCTTAATCTTAATCTCCGTTTACCACTATTTGATGTTTTTTACCGCTATTTACGGCTATTTGCCGGTTTTTTTAATAACCTCTTTCAGATTCACAGGCACCCCTCCCATTCGTTTGCTCTGGTCCGCAGCTTCCATGAACGCCAGAATCTCAATCGTTTCCTCAGGTTTCACCGGCGCCACTCCCGTTTTGAAAAAGTCCATGATCGCTACCACCAATTGCACGTAGCCTTCAAACGACCCCGCTTCTGCCTCGCCTTTTTCACCCCAGGCTAATCCCGCGAAGCCCTGGTCTTCATGAAGGATACCCGTGCGCCCACCACTCCATTGGCCCACCACCTCGATTTTGCCCGTCAGATTCGTGCCGCGCTGAACGGTTTCACAGCCAGTTCCAAGCACCGTAAAAAGGGCTTCAACGCCGTGAACACCGTACCAGAATAGGTCCGGATGATGCGGCTCCAGCTCGCAGGGTCCATGGGTTTCCATAAGGAATACCTTTCCGAGCGAGCCCTTTCGCAAAGCCTGCGAAGCCTTCGCGAACCGCAACCCCGACGAACTGAAGACCGGAACCTTTGCCGCTTTCGCCAACCTGAAGATTTCAATGGCATCTCGAAGTGAGCCCGCCATCGGCTTGTCAATGAACACCGGTTTCCGCGCCTGCAACACTGGCCTTACCTGTTCCAGGTGCGGGCGACCATCCACGCTCTCCAAAAGCACCGCATCCACATTCCGGCAAAGTTCATCAATCGTGTCGTAAATCTTGACTCCGTATTTATCCCGAAGCACGCTCGTGTACTCCTCCACCCGTGAGGCACTTGACGGAATGTCCGGACTTCCTCCCTTATAGGCTGCCACAATTTTCCCTCCCGAGACGTGTCCCTTGGCCTGCGGATTATTGAGCACCTCCGTAAACGCCGTGACATGCGAAGTGTCACATCCAATGATCCCCAGGCGCAGGTCGGCGCCAGATGCCAGGCTCAGCATTGAGCCGCACACAGCAAGAAACAAACACCTGCCGCAAACACCAAACACCAAACACCGCAGGCAAACACCAAACACCAAACACCAAACACCAGAGAAGCTCCAAACATCAAATTGCAATTCTTCAAAACCGCGGTGTTTGGTGTTTGAGTCTTGGTGTCGCTGTGGTGTTTGGAGCTTGGTGTCTGGTGTTTGGAGCTTGGTTTTAGGTGTTTTATCCGTATTCATCCGTTTTTATCCGTGGTTAAGATTCCGGTTTAAGGCAAAACGCTAACCAGCCGGGGGCACGATTTCAACGGCAATTCCCTTGAAGATTGACCTAAGCCTTGGTATAAATTAACGGCTATGCAGATGATGGAAGACACTCAGAAGCCGGCAGCAACGGAAGATAGGCAGGGCCCCGCCCGGGGCGTCCGAGCGCCCATCACGCCGAAAGGCGCCATCGCTGAGTTGGAGGGGCACATCCTCGTGGATGGCTTCAAGATAGTGTTCGATGCTCAGAAAAGCCAGGGCTCGTGGTTTGTGGATGCCGCCACTGGCCGCAAGTTGCTCGACCTTTATAGCTTCTACGCCTCACAACCGATCGGATTTAATCATCCTTACTTTGATCGACCGGAGGTGAAAGCGGATCTGCTTACAGCAGCAAAGGTCAAGGTGGCCAATGCGGATGTCTATACCGTTCAATATGCTGAGTTCGTCAGAACCTTTGCGCGGGTCGTCGGCGCTCCCGGCCTGCCGCGTTACTTTTTCATCGAAGGCGGGGCTCTGGCTGTCGAGAACGCCATCAAAGCAGCCATGGATTGGAAGGTGCGCAAGAACCTGGCCGCCGGCCTCGGTGAGCGTGGAACGGAGATCATCCATTTCGAAAAGGCTTTCCATGGCCGCAGCGGTTACACCCTCAGCCTGACCAACACCGATCCCCGCAAAATCCTGCACTTCGCCAAATTCCCATGGCCCAGGATCCCTGCTCCATTCCTGGACTTCTCGTTGCCCGAAAAGGAACGGCTTAAAGCCGTAACCGAAAAGGAAAAACTAGCGGAAAAAAATATTCGCGAAATCATCTCTCAAAAAGGAACGGACATCGCCGCAATCATCATCGAGCCTATCCAGGGCGAAGGCGGCGACAACCATTTTCGCGGCGAATTCCTTCAGACCCTCCGCCGCATCTGTGATGAGAGCGGCATTCTGCTGATTTTTGACGAGGTTCAGTGCGGCATGGGTATCACGGGCAAGAACTGGTGTTGGGAACATTTCGGCGTAGCGCCAGATCTTATGGCGTTTGGTAAAAAGGCTCAGGTCTGCGGGGCGATGGCCGGTCCGCGGTTGGATGAGGTAAAGGACAACTGCTTTAGGTTGCCCAGCCGGATCAGTTCGACCTTTGGCGGCAACTTTACCGACTTCGTCCGCTCGACTCATTATTTGCGCATCTTTGAGGAGGAAAACCTGGTGGTTAATGCGGCATCCATGGGAGAAGTCTTCCTCGACGGCCTCCATGCCATGGCTCGCCAACATAAGGTCATCACCAGCGTTCGCGGTCGCGGTTTGATGCTCGCCTTTGATTTGCCCAATACCGCACTGCGCGACGCGTTCTGGAAAGGCGCCTACGAAATCGGGTTGCTCGTCGTACGCTGCGGTGAGCGCTCCATCCGCCTCAGGCCCGTTTTGGACGTGAAAGCCGGAATCATCCACGAAGCCCTCCGCCTCATGGATGAGCAGTGCCGCCGCTTGTCGTAAGCGGCCTGCTTTCGAACACGAATGGACACGAATACACACGAATAATGTCTTCTCCTATCAAGGCCGAGCCTCAGGCTGTAGGGCAGGCTTTCCAGCCTGCCGGTTCACGGGGCTTTTAGCCCCGTGAAAAACTTGATCTGTTTACCACTCATTTTGAACTTCAAGGATTCTAGATGAAACCAAACTCAACCACCGCGCTATTCAAAAAACTCGGCCTCTCCACCACTAACCCCGGCGTCTTCCAAGGTGAATGGGTGGGTGAGGGCAAAGTCCTTGAAAGCTTCTCGCCCAACAATGGCAAGCTGCTCGCCTCCGTTCGCGCCGCCACACCCGAGCAGTACGAGACTACGGTCCAGAGCGCGAAAAGGGCTTTCGAAAAATGGCAAACAATCCCCGCTCCCAAGCGCGGCGAAGTCGTTCGCCAATTAGGCAACGCCCTGCGCGAAGCCAAATCGGACCTCGGCCAACTCGTGACGCTGGAAGCGGGCAAAATCGTCGCCGAAGGCCAGGGCGAAGTGCAGGAGATGATTGACATCTGCGACTTCGCTGTCGGCCTCTCCCGCCAGCTTTACGGCCTCACCATCGCCTCTGAACGCCCCCAACACCGGATGATGGAGCAATGGCACCCGCTGGGCGTGGTTGGCATCGTGACCGCCTTCAATTTTCCGGTCGCCGTATGGGCCTGGAATAGCGCGCTGGCGGCTGTTTGTGGCGATTCCACCGTATGGAAACCCTCCAGCCAAACCCCGCTCACCGCTATCGCCTGCATCAAGATTGCCGAGCGCGTCTGCCGCGCCAATGACGTTGATCCAGCTATTTTCAGCCTCGTGATCGGCGACGGCGCAACCGTGGGTGAACGGCTCATCAATGACCCGCGAATTCCATTGGTGTCCGCAACCGGCTCGACATACATGGGCCGGCACGTCGGCGAGGTGGTTACCAAACGGCTTGGACGCACGCTGCTGGAGTTGGGCGGGAACAATGCGATTGTCGTCGCGCCGACAGCGGATTTGGATTTGGCCACTCGCGCGATCCTCTTCGGCGCCGTCGGAACTGCCGGCCAGCGTTGCACGACCACACGCCGCGTCATTGCGCACGAATCGGTGCGCGACGAACTCACGCAGCGCCTGATCAAAGGCTATAAGCAAGTGCAGATCGGCGACCCCGCCGAATCGGGCACACTTATGGGCCCACTGATTAACCGCAAAGCAGTTGAAGAAATGCAATCGGCGCTGGCCAGCGCGCGCAAAGAAGGCGCGAAAATTTTATACGGTGGTGAGCCTTTGAATGGAAAAGACTTTCCGGGCGGTTGTTATGTTCGTCCATGCATCGTGGAAGCGAAGCATAATCTGAAGATCGTTCACGAGGAAACATTCGCTCCCATTCTGTACCTGATTTCTTATCGCACTCTTGATGAAGCCGTCGCCTGGCACAACGAAGTTCCCCAGGGGCTCAGTTCCGCCATCTTCACCAATGATCTGCGCGAAGCCGAGCAATTCCTGTCGGCTCGCGGAAGCGATTGCGGCATCGCCAACGTGAACATCGGCACCAGCGGCGCCGAAATCGGCGGCGCCTTCGGCGGCGAAAAGGAAACCGGCGGCGGTCGCGAAAGCGGCAGCGACGCCTGGAAAAACTACATGCGCCGCCAAACCGTCACGATCAACTACTCGAAAGACCTGCCCCTAGCCCAGGGAATTGTCTTCGGCTAGAGGGGCGGGGACAGCCTTGTCCCCGCGAGTGTGGATCGTGCACAGCGTGTCGAGCGTGTGGAGCGTCGGAGCGTGAACCATCCGGTAGCAGCCGAGGTCACGAGGCTCTGATCTTTTTGGTTTCCGCTTGGCTCCTGCTTCTCTTACCGCGTCTTCCCAGACGGCACGCTGAGCGGAATAACGAGGAGCACCAAAAAACACAAACTGATGACAAAAAATGCAAGCGCAGCTCGCTTTAACCGTTTTTGAGGCAAGAATGGGAACACAAAAATCATTCCGAGAACGCAGGCGATATAGCCCCATAGCAATCTGTAGTAACGCAGAGCCTCTTCCTTACGCATGGTGTAACTCATCCATTTGTCCCATCCGGCAATTTCGCTCACGGCCTGGCTAACGATTGCTACCACGGGCAGACCGATGACGTAGGAACCGAGCAGCGCTAAAACAAAACTCCAGCGTTCGTCCTTTGTAGTAGGGAGCATTTTCATGGCCGTTTATCCCATTAGGCGTGTTCAGACCCGGCCACCAGGCTACGACCTTCTTCGCCTCTGCGCAAGGACCGCAACCACAATAATCGCCCCAGTCAACATCAGCCGACTCGCCTCCGGCACAGCATTGATGCTTAGAATCTTTTCAAGATATCCAATCGTCAGCGTGCCAAGCAGCGTCAGGCCAATCCCGCCCCGCCCACCGGCCAAGGTAGTCCCCCCGATCACCACAATGGCAATAGCCGTCAGCTCATAACCCACACCCGCTTCAGGGTCCCCCTGCCCTTCCTGAGCGGCCTGGCAAATACCGGCCACAGCGCTCATTAGACCGCAGGCCACATACGCCAATGTTTTGGCGGGTTTTGTCTTTATACCTGAAAGCCTCGCCGCCTCTTCGTTGCCCCCGATAGCATATAAATAGCGTCCCCAATAGTGCCGCGACAACTCAACCCAGGACACAGCCACGCACACCAGGAAAACCACAGTCACAACTGCCAAGTCTCCCCCGAGAATACGACTGTCCAGGAAATTAAAAATCCGCGGCAATGGAACAGGACGATAACTCCCGTCGGCGGTTTGAATAAAGGCAGCCACCTTCGTCCCTCCCGAGATTGTCTTCGCCAGCCCGCGAGCGAAAACCATCATCGCCAGCGTTGCAATAAATGGTTGCAGCCCGCACCACGCCGTCAACCCGCCGGAAACCATTCCGCACGCTGCTCCCAGCAGCAGACAAATCGGCACGCAAACCCAGGCAGACCAGCCCCAGTGTATGGTGAGAATTGAAAAAGCCACCGCTACGAGCCCCAGCACACTTCCCACTGCCAAATCAATGCCGCCGCTGATGATTACCAGCGTCATGCCGCATGCCAGAATCCCGAAGACCGAGGCCTGGCGTAGTGTGTCGTGATGTGTGTCGGACTTGAAGAAGGTCCCGTTCGCGTTGAAAATGCACCCAATCGCGAGAATGAAGAGCAGCGCGATCAGCGCTCGCGATGCTGGAACGCTCCAAAATTGCAACAAGCCACCAGCCAGAGAACTCGTCGGAGAAGGCCCAGCAGCAGCCCGAACGGGCGGGATTTCCGTCGTTCGCGAGGATTGTTCCGGCTGCGGAAGCTGGGCGGAGCCGTCCGTCATGCCCCCCGAGGCAGTCCAGCCTCACGCCGACAGGCCGCCGCCGGAAGCAGCCACGCCATGTTCAGGCTCTTCACAAGCTCCACCAACGCCGCAAAGCCGAGCGGTTTTATGACGTAGGAATCAGCGCCGTGCGCGTAGGCGCTTTGCATGTCGTCCTTCAGTTCCGAGCCGGACAACATCACAACGGGCACTTTGGCAGACCCGCACTTGGTGCGGATCCATTTGAGGACTTCCAAGCCGTTCGCGCGGGGCATTTTAAGGTCCAGCAGTATCAGAGAGGGCAGCGGATAACGTTCGCGATCCTGGTATTGACCGGAGCCGTTTAGGTAATCAATCGCGTGCTCGCCGCTATTAACGCTTTGAAGGTCGAAATTGAGCTGCGCCTGCTGGATGGCCGCGCGGAACAACTCGCTGTCGTTCGGGTCGTCGTCAATGTGCAACACCACCGGCCCGGGCGCGGGGATGGCACGCGCGCCACCCGATCCGCCGTGGCGCCGCATAGGTTTGCTGTTCGATGCACCTTTCATACTTCTCGCCGAGGGCCGGCGACGCTGCTTGCGCAGGAACGCTCGACCCTTGGCCTACAATCGCTAATGGTACTACCGAATTCACCGCCGCAGGTCAAAAGGGTTTTTCAACATTTTTTGAAAACTTTTGAACACTTTCCAACTGGTCAAAGGCAGTTGACCTTTTTCCTTAACTCCTGCCATCCTGCGCCGATGAAATTCTATCCGACCCTCTTTGTTTTGAGCCTCGCTTTCACATTAAAGGGCGCCCCGGCTGACGGCCCTGTCTTTTACGGCGACCCGCCGGATGACCATCACCCTTGGGCAGTGCACGACCGCAATAGGCCGCAACCCAAGGTCGTTACCCCGGGCACCTCCAGCACCCAGGAACAACCGGGCACTCCTCCTTCCGATGCCGTAGTTCTATTCGGAGGAGCCGAATCTGATCTGGCCAAATGGCAATCCGCCAACGAACGCGGCGGTCCGGCGAAATGGAATGTCAAAGACGGCAATTTGGTCGTCGAACCGAAGTCCGGCGACATCCGCACCAAAGAGGAGTTTGGAGATTGTCAGGTGCATGTCGAATGGACGGAGCCCAAGGACGTGAGCGGCAGCAGCCAGGGCCGCGGCAACAGCGGCGTCTTTTTGATGGGAATCGTAGAAATTCAGGTGCTCGACTCATTCAACAACTGGACCTACGCCGACGGCGGAGCCGGTTCCGTTTATGGCCAGCACGAGCCCATGGCCAACCCATTGCGTCCACCCGGCCAATGGCAGTTTTACGACATCATTTTCCGCCGCCCCATTTATAGGAATGGCGAGCTGATAGACCCGGGATATGTAACGGTGTTCGTCAACGGCGTGGCCGCACAGGATCACGCCGTGCTCGAAGGCCCCACCGGTCACATGAAGCGCTCCCAAGCCGGACCTTTTCCGGAAAAAGGTCCCCTTCGATTGCAAGACCACGGCAATCCCGTGAGCTTCCGCAATATTTGGTACCGCCCCCTCCCGCCACGCCCATCCGAGGGGGGAACTGACGGCTGGCTGAGCTCGGAGGCAACGATGGCCAAGCGCAAACAAATCGCCGGCGAATTGCGCCAAGGTGATTTTCAGGACACCGATCAAGGACGTCTGCAGCAATTGCTCCGCTACGCCGAAGCGCTTGAATACGATAAGGATGACGCCTCCATACAGCAGGTCGAAAGCATGGCCACTCGTTATGTGGACGGATTAAAGGCCTTACAGACAGATCAACTGACCTTGAAAAAAGAGGAGGCGAAGCAGGTGCATCGTGCGTTGGATTTTCTGGCCAAAAACAATGTGCTGCCGGAATCGTTTGCGCCCAAGAAGGAGCTCGACCAGATCGCGAAGGAGCACCATTGGGATAAATAGCCGGAACTCCGAAGGGATTCTGGCTCACGGCCCCGGGTCAGGAGGAACGACTTCCTTCTACTGTGGAGGCCATGGATAAGCAGGCCTGTACTCAGGGCTGTACTGCCTCCACTGCCAATCTGATGTGACGTCCGCACAGCCATATAAGGAGGTAAGTAATGCCAGGAGCGAAGCCGTCATCCAAATGTGCATCGCAGCTTTCGCGAACAGCTTGGCTTTCATGTGGAGAGCAGAGCACACCGCCCAGCAGGCGTCAATCCCCATTGAAGGGGTCAGGGACTAAATGCCAACTCCATCACCTTCCCCACCGCCTCTTGTGTCTTCACGGAGATCATCGTCGCGGCTCTTGGCTTGATTTCGACTTCGCCCTTCGCGAGCGACTTCTCGCCGATGCCGATGCGGATGGGGAAACCGACCAACTCGGAATCCTTGAACTTCACGCCCGGGCGTTCGTTGCGATCATCAAGAATGACGTCAATCCCACGCGCGTTCAGCTCCGAATAGATCTTCTCCGCGCAACGCATGACTTCACTCTCCGGCGCGACGTTCAGCGGCGTAACGCAGACGGTATAAGGCGCCACACTCACCGGCCAAACGATGCCATTCGCATCGTTGCTTTGCTCGATCACTGCCTGCAGAGTGCGCGTCACTCCAATTCCGTAGCAACCCATGATACAGGGCTGTTGTTTGCCTGATTCATCCAGAAAATAGGCGTGGAGAGCCTCGCTGTATTTCGTGCCGAGCTTGAAAACGTGGCCGACCTCGATGGCCCGCTGCAGCTTAAGTGGCTGGCCACATTTAGGGCACGGCTCGCCCGCTTGCACCAGGCGCAAATCCGCCCAATGCCCGACCTGGATATCTCTTCCAATCGCGACATGACTCAAGTGGAACCCGTCCTCGTTTGCGCCGGTGGTCATCTCGGCAGCCTCACGCAGCCGCTCGTCAGCATAGATCGCCAGCCCTTGGGCTTTTAGGGTCGAAGAGACCGCCCCCAGGCTTCCGGGATGCGCTCCCAGCGCATTGATTATCTCCTCGGCTTCAGCCGGACGGAATGTGCCTGTCTTCAACGCGCCGGCAAGCTTGGCCTCATTCAGTTGATCATCCCCGCGAATAAGGACCAGCACGATCTTTCCATCCACTAAATAGACGAGAGTCTTGATTTGCCGTTCGGCCGGAACGCTGTAAGGAGCTTTTGTAAGCGCTTCGATCGTCAGCACCCCAGGTGTGGCAAACTTTTCCAACGTGGCCTCGGGCTCGACTTTGGACCTTGGATTTTGGACTTTGGACTGCGCCTTTTCCACATTTGCGGCGTAACCGCATGCCTCACAATAAGCGACTTCGTTTTCCCCCGTCTCGGCCGGCACCATGAACTCATGCGAGAACTTGCCTCCCATCGCACCCGTGTCCGCTTCAACGGAAATGGCTTTGAGGCCGCACCGTTGGAAGATGCGCGCATAGGCGTCGTACATTATTTTATAGCTCGCCTGCGCTGCTTCATCTGTGGCATCGAAGCTGTAGGCGTCCTTCATAATAAATTCCTTGGCGCGCATGAGGCCAAACCGGGGGCGGATCTCGTCGCGAAATTTGATCTGGACCTGATAAAAGTTCTTGGGCATTTGGCGATACGAATTGATCTCGCCCGCAACCAGCGTCGTGATTACCTCCTCGTGAGTGGGACCCAGCACCCATTCCTTTTTCGCCCGGTCTCGCACCTTGAACAGTACGTCGCTGAGATCCTTGTACCGGCCACTCTGGTGCCATATATCGGGCGGCTGCAAAGCCGGCATCAGCAGTTCGAGCGCTCCCGCCCGGTCCATCTCCTCGCGCACGATCTGCTCCACTTTGCGCAACGCGCGCAGGCCGAGCGGGAGAAAAGTATAGAGACCGCCCGTGAGTTTTCGGATCAAGCCCGCGCGTAGCAGAAGCTTGTGAGATAAAATCTCAGCTTCGGCCGGGGTTTCTTTAAGGGTGGGGATAAGCGTCTGTGTCCAGCGCATGACAATCAGATATAGAATGTTTTCAAAAGCTTTTCTGGCGAAGAGATCACGGGCGGCGATAAATCCAGTTCTCGAAAAACGAACGTTAGTTTTTCGAAATCAATATCGAGCAAATGCGAGTCACGGCTAACCAGCAGGATGCATTCTAGAACTGCCGATTCCGCAACGATCAAGGCATCGTTTCTTTCCTGCTCGGGAATCAAGCCAGAGTGTTGCAGTCGTGCAGCTGCATTGACGGCCACAGCTTCCTGCACTGCATTAAAAGGCGTGGGCTGCATACCCCATCTGGGCCGAAGTTCTCGCAACGCTGTCTGCGCCCCTTGACGTACTTGAGGATCGGGATCATCCGAGATTTTGCTGGCCAGCTCACGCAGCACGGTTGGAGACACAACAAACTGCAAAGGATGGACTCGACGTTTGATCAATTGCCAGGCATCGGTTGTCGGCTCGTGCCCGTCCGCCAAACGCATCAGAATGTTAGTATCAACGGCTATGAGCTGCGGCTTTTGCATCGGCACCATAGATGATGCGAAGCGCCTCAGCTTCTAGACGGTGAAGCTCCTCCTTGGAGAGCTTGTTGCACCGTTGGCGAGTACGTTCGCAGACGGCTTCCCAATCGATTTGCTTGCCCTTCCGTTTCGCAGCCTTGTTTTTCATGCGTCAACTTACCAGTTGTTCAGGATCGGCTGCAACCAGCCGGGGCGCTTGCATCGGTGCCGTAAATGAGTTGTAGAGCGTGGTCCAGCGCCTGACGGCGTTCCTTCTCGGTCATTCGGTTACAGCGCTGGCGAAGCTTCTCACATTCCCTATCGAGCCAGTCCGAGCGCCAGGCCTTTTTATTCGCACTGTTCGTCCTGGTTGATGGAGGTTTGCTTGCGGCCGACAGTCTATGACTCATAATCTCAAATTAAAGGATAATTAAACCTGCGCCAATTATTTGACCGTATTCATTAACGGGGCCAGGCCCTGGATCCTAACTTCTAAACGATCTCCAGAGGTGATCGGCCCAACCCCGCTTGGGGTTCCAGTCAGAATCACGTCTCCCGGCATCAAAGTCATATTTGTCGAAATAAAGCTGACCAATTGATAGCAGTTGAACAGAAGCTGGCTGGTGTGCGAGTTCTGGCGCAACTGGCCGTTTTGGAAAAGCTGAATCGTGGCGTCGTTCGGATCGAACTTGGTTTCGACATACGGCCCCAGCGGAGTGAAAGTATCAAAGGATTTGGCGCGCGCCCACTGGCTTTCGCTGTTCTGAATCGTGCGGTCGCTGATGTCCTGCGAAGCGGTGTAACCGAAGATGTATCTGGCGGCAGCGGCAGGTGTCACGTTGCGCACGCGCCGGCCAATAACGATGGCCAGCTCTGCCTCAAACTCGGTGCGATGGTTCGAGAAAGGAATCTCGATTTTGCCACCATCAGGAAGCAAGGAGGTAATCGCCTTGAACCAGAAGAGCGGCTGGCGAGGAGCCGTCTTGCCGGTTTCGCGGGCGTGGTCCGCGTAATTAAGCCCTACGGCGATGACTTTCGTCGGCGTCACCGGCGTGAGCGTGCGCACCCCTTTTCGTTTGATGGGTTTCTTTTCGAAAGCGGGCGATCCGAAAACGTCTCCGCGCACGCGGAAAATTTCGCCATCTATTGCTTTGGCGTAAAAAATCTCGTCGCCCTGCTGAAATCGTCCTATTGCTGCCATATAAGAGGGGAGCTTTTATCATATCGGCAGCCCCCGAGTCAAGGTGAATTCTTTTTTTAAGGTCTTGACCCTATATGCTCATGGACCGGAAAATATTAAAATGGGTTTACGGCCCGCTCAGAAATAAGCCAATTACAATGAACCCCATCGAGGAGGAACTCGGGAGCAGCGCTGGTCTTTCATCTGTGGTGTTTCTATAATCGTCCCGTGCAACATCAGAACAGGTCAGACGCTAACCGGTCGCTGAAAACGCCCGGAACCGTAGCGTCCGAATGGCTGGACGAGGGCCTCCAGGGGTTGGAGAGGCAACTCAGGCGCTATCGAGACCTGTTCAAGTTCGCGCCGGTGGGCTATCTCGTCACCAACGCGCAAGGCGTCATCGAAGAAGCCAACCTGGCCGTTGCGGACCTCCTGGACTCTGACACCGAATGTCTTGCGGGATCTTTTCTGTCTCGATTCGTCACACCAGAAGAGAAACCCGCATTTTCTGCCAATCTTTCCCGCCTGGCCCGGAGTGAGCTCAACAGAATTGATGAATGGCAAATAGTCCTGCAACCCAAGAGCGGCCCTGCAATTCCGGCTTCCATCACAGTGGAAAGAGTGCAGCAGCCGCCCGATATTCAATTGAGTCTGCGCTGGATTATACGAGATAACACGGCGCTCAAGGAGGCAGAGGCGAAAAGCAGCCAGGTCACAGCGGACCTCGAGCAAAAGGCTCGCGAACGAACTTCCGCACTTGAGGCCGCCAACAAGGAAATGGAAGCGTTCATTTATTCAGTCTCCCACGATTTGCGCGCGCCTCTCCGGCACGTGAGTGGGTTCACGAAAGCGTTGCTGGAAGATTACCGTGCCCAACTGGATGCCCAGGGCATCAGCTTTCTCGAATACGCTCACGAAGCCAGTGGCCGCCTCGGCCGCCTGGTGGACGATTTGCTGGACCTGTCCCGCGTCACCCGCAAAGACCTGCACCAGCAGGAACTGGATCTAACCAACCTGGCGAATTCCGTAATTGCCGAATTGCGACATCACGATCCGAAGCGTGCCGTTAAAGCGCTCATCGCTCCGAATCTGTCAGCGCATGGGGACCAGGGTCTGTTGCGCATCGCTTTGAGCAACCTCCTGAGCAATGCCTGGAAGTTCACGGCTCGTGTTGACGGGGCCAAAATCGAATTCGGTTCCCTGGTGCAAAACGGCAAGGCAACCTATTTTGTGCGCGATAACGGCGCCGGCTTCGACCCCGCTCACTCCAAACGCCTGTTCGGCGTATTCCAGCGCCTGCATTCCCAAGACGAATTCCCGGGCAACGGTGTGGGTTTGGCCATCGTCAAACGCATTCTCACCCGTCACGGCGGCGAAGTCTGGGCCGAAAGCGAAACCGGCAAAGGCGCAACGTTCTATTTCACGCTACCGACGTAACGTCCGAAATCAGTGATGCGCCAATTCGCCCGCCGGCGGTTCGGTCGCATGTCGCGTCAGGTAAGCCAAGACCTCCCCATGCATTTGCTCAATCTCGGAGCGGTAGCCGCTTGCGACTGAAGCAAACTCCGACGGCCGGGCGCTCACGCGAAGCTTCGCAAGTAATTGCTCGAAATACGCAATCCGCTCCTGCGTTACCACCAGTTCCTGGTCATCGCGTAGGAGTCAGATTGGAGTCTGGCATACGACAGAGTCCACGGCGCACCGCCTCGCGTCTCCCACAGGAACATGTAGGAACATGGAACATGTGGAGCATGTTGACAAACGACGGAAAAGCGTTATCGTAATAGTGATTCTCGGCGAAGGCCCGCCCTTTTGGCGGAGATTGGCCTCGGGTTCCCGAGGCTAGCCGAGAACCATCCTTAACACGCGCTCGCCGGCTTGTTTTATGACCTGCCTGGTCCGATGCAATAAACGCGGCCTTTCGTCACGGCCTCTGCGAGCAGTATCTTCTCGGGCGCGTGGCCGTGTTCGGCTGCGCGAATGCACCCTGCCCAGCGGTCGGCAAACCGAATGAGCGGCTCACTCTCATCTCTCCGGCTCTTAACCATCTCGAGCATGATGCCGCGAGCCCGCAAGGCGTTTGTAAGTTCTGCTGCTTTCTTGGTGTCAATGCCATCCACATAGACTCGGGCGGTGTACGGTTCAGCAGCCCGTTTCTTAATCGCGTGCTCCAGTACGTCGAGCATTGGAAAGAAATACGGGATTGGCTTGCGGTAAATTCCAAAAAAGACCGTGGTTTGGGTGGCCAATTGGTCTAAAGAAAGACGCAAATAAGCCAGGCTCCTGTCGGTGTGGCACTTGTTCCACTTGCGGGCGCCTGTCTTGGCCTGCTTTTCAAAACCCATCAGGCGAATTCTTAAGTGATCCTGTTCTTCGTCACTTGTGATAGTTACAACGACGAAGCAGTCAGAGGCCGTATCCTGTCCAGTCTCGTCAACATAGGCGTAGAGCTTCTGTCTCATCAGGCGCGGAAGTGTGCCTCTGGACGTGGCGTAAGGCAATTGGAGATCAAAATCAAATGAAAGTAGTAATGATTCTGTCCTGCCATGATTCTGTCGTTGAACCCGCCGCCCGTTCCGAACATTCTCAGGGCTTAGTATTTACCAATGACGGACATCGAAACAGCCAGCCAACTGCTCGGAGTGGACGCCAAGTGGCTTCAGGCATTTGACGTGACAGACCCGTTCAACGATGAGTCGCGGCTGGAGGGATTTCTCTCGCTGCGGCCAGATCATCGCTACGGCGCGCTGGCCTTGCTGCGCGTTGGCGGCCAACCGGCGCCGCAAGTCATCTATGCCACGCCGAAGCTGCACTACCCGTTTGGCAAGGACGGCTCATTCCACTTTCCGCCGATTCGCCGGGCCATAGTTTATGAGAAACTGGATGGCACAAACGTACTGGCTTATCGCTATTGGGATGCGTCCGGAGGCACGCGGCTGACGTATAAACTGCGGCTTGCGCCAGTCTTGCGGAACAGCAAGTGGGGGCCCTTTCTCGATTATTGGAAGGAGCTGCTGGCTAAATACCCGGACATTCCGCGCCTTGCGCAGATCAACAATTGCAATGTGAGCCTTGAGATGTACGGCGCGCGCAACGCTCACCTGCTGGCTTATCAGGTGGACCTCGAGGCCGCGGTCCTATTCGGCATTCGGCCTGCCGATGCCGCCATCATCCCGCCTTTTGAATTGCAAACCTTGGGCGTGCCTGTGGCGCCACTGTTGGTCGAGTTGGATGCTGCCGAAGACCCGGTGAATCGGTACGGAGCGCTAAGGGCCGTAATGGAATCGCGCAATCGACCGGCGGAAGATGAAAAACTCACTGGCATCGAGGGCGCCGTTTGGTACGTGAGCGAACCCAGTGGCCGCGTCACGCTTTGGAAGTGTAAACCGGAATCGGTCGAAGAAATCCATTGGGCGACCGGCATCAACAAGGCCGCAGTAGTAGCGACCTGCTGGAACGCCCTTGAAACCAGTGATGTGCTCAATTATGAGGTGCTCCTGCCCTTGTTATTGGAGGAATACCAGCAGGACGACATCGAGCGCTTTCGTTCCCACATTGACGAGGCCATCGCAGAGGTCAATCGTGAGTTTAACTTTCGCCAGAAGGTCTGGGCGGCCTACAACGACCTCCAAGCCAAGGGTTTATCATTGCGCGCTGATAAAGGCCAGGTGATGAGGGCTTTGTCGCAGCAGTTCCGGCGGGAGGAGATACAAAAGGTCTATACCGCGATTGCCAGACGCGAAGGGTTGATTTGAATTAAAGGCCAGCGACTTTGATGGCGCTCATGACTGGTTCCAAGATCAATCCCGGAGCACAGCCGAGGATTAGCACGAGAGCGGCCAGGGCGAAGACGATCGCTTGTGAACCGATTGAGAGAGGGCGCGGCGTATCCTGATCTGTGGAAGGCATTATGTAGATCTGTTTGAGGACAAGCAGATAGTAATAGAGCGAGACGGCGCTCATCGCCACGGCCAGGATAACCAGCCAGAGCAGACCGAGAGATTTGCCTCCGGACGAGAGCGCGGCGGTGAAAACGTAGAATTTTCCAAAGAAACCGGCCAGTGGCGGAATCCCTGCCAGGGAGAGCATGAAAATCAGCATGCAGAAGGAAAGCAAGGGAGCACGGCGGGCCAGGCCGGCGAAGTCGGAGAGGCGATCGCCACCGGTGCGTTGCTGGACGTTGGAGACCACGGCGAAGGCGCCCAGGGTCGTTAGACCGTAAGTGATGACGTAATACACGAGCGGCCCGAGGGGCGATGTGTGAGGAGCGAGAGGCGAGGGAACAGCCATCACAGCCAGGAGCACGTAGCCGGCATGGGCAATCGCGGAATAGGCGAGCAGGCGGCGGACGCTGCTCTGGGCAATGGCTGCGAGGTTACCAAGAACCATAGAGGCTGCGGCAACGACGGCGAGCGTGGGCACCCAGCCTGGCATCCATGCCTGCAATGACCCACTGCCTTCGGCGCCTTTGAAGCCGATCATCATCACTTTTGCAAATACGAAGAAACTCGCCACTTTCGATCCCGAAGCGATGAACGCTGCACTGGGAATAGGCGCGCCTTCGTAGGCGTCCGGCGCCCAGAGATGGAATGGGACGGCGGCAACTTTGAATCCAAAGCCGATCACTGTCAACACGATCGCAGCGATCAATAACGGGTCCAGTCCGTTCACAGACTTACCGCTCACGGCTTTGGCGATCTCGGCAAGATTCGTCGAGCCTGAGATCCCGTAAAGCAGGCTCAAGCCGAACAGGGTGAATGCGGCGGCCATCCCGCCGAATAAGAAGTACTTCAAAGCCGCCTCGGCTGACTTGATGTTCCGTTTGTTGAAAGCTGTAAGGATATATAGCGAAAGACTGGTCAACTCCAGCGAGATGAAAATCATCAGGATATCTTCTGTGCTCACCAAAAACATCATCCCAATCGCCGCGAATAAAATGAGGGCGAAATATTCGCCGATGTGCTGAGTGAAATCTGCTTCCATCGAAATCAGAACGGTGAAAATGGTCAAGGCGAGCAGAGCGACCTTCACGATGCGAATCAACGGATCCACCAGGAACAGGCCCTGCATGAGCGAGCCTGGCTCAGGCAGCGGCAGAACCAGCATCCAGGCAACGGCGGCCAGGCAACCGGCGCAACCGATCATGGCCCCGATCAACTGGCGAGTGCCGCGCTCCAGCTCGCGCATGAACAACAGGTCGGCGGCCAGGACCGCGAGGGCGGTCATCACCATGATGGTCTCGGGGGCGGCGAGATTGAGGATTGAGAGATAGCTCATTCGGCGGACGTAAAATCTGAAACGTGAAACGTGAAACGTGAAGCGCCGCCTCGGGAAATGCTGACAGGGGACATCTGGACGCCGCCGTCACGGAGCGCGGACATTCTTGTCCGCAGCAACGCCCATTCGCGCGAGCAGGCCCCGGATTGGCAGGAGGCGAACCTTCGGACGTTGCTGCGGACAAGAATGTCCGCGCTCCGTGCAAGGCGCTTCCGATAGCAGCAGTGTCGCTCTGCCGCCGAGCCGAAAGGCAAAGGCAATCGCGGGTGTTTCAGTGGATTTGAATGGATCATTGTGGGATACCGGCGGTGGGAGAACAGCCCGTTAATACTGCTGAGCAGGCGGGCACAATGAATTTGAGCAGGATGTCGGGATAGACGCCGATCACGACCGAGGCGCCAATGAGCAGAATAGACCCGAGGCGCTCCGGGACTGAAATCGGTTCCAGCTCCCCGACATGGCCACTATTTCCAACGACCCCTGCAGGAGCAGGCTCCTGGTCAGAAAAGAACGCTTTTTGCAGGGCGCGCAACGTATATGCCACACCCACCAAAATCCCCACGCCGGCGACCACAGACAGAGTCGGGAAGGCTTTCCAGGCGCCAATGAGAACTTGTAGCTCAGATACGAAACCGCTGAAACCGGGCAAGCCCATTGAGGCGGCGCTAGCTATGATGAATGTCACGGCAGCAAATGGTAGCACGCGACTTAGATTCATCGGCTGCAACTGGGCAAGGTCGCGCGTGTGCGCGCGATCATAGACCATTCGGCCAACAATGGCGAAAAGCAGGCCGGCGATGATGCCGTGTGAAAACATTTGGAGCACAGCTCCGCTCAGGCCCAGGGAGTTGAGCGTCATAAGCCCGAGCAGCACGAAACCCATGTGGCTGACACTCGAATAGCCGATCACAAATTTAAAGTCCTGCTGAACCAAAGCCACCATTGCCCCGTAAACGATTCCTATGACCGCCAGTAGGCTGAAAAGCTCGCGCCATGAACCCACGCCAAGGACGCTGAAGCCCCAACTTTCGACAAGGCCCTGCCTGTAGAGCGTCATCGCCACACGGAGGCAGCCGTACGCGCCTAGCTTCATGACTACGCCGGCCAACAACATCGAGGCTGCCGTCGGGGCGGCGACGTGGCCGGTCGGCGCCCAAGTGTGGAATGGCCATAGGCCCGCGAGGATGGCAAAGCCGATGAATATTACGGGGAACGCCCATATTTGATGCGGCAATGAGGCGCCAGCGAGGATATTCAGATCGAATGTCTTCATCCCCGCGTTCACGTAAGCGGTGATCAAAACAATCAGCACCATCGCGCTGCCAACGAATGAGTAGAGAGCGAGTTTCATCGCCCCGTACTCCTTTCGGGTCGAACCCCAAATCGCGATCAGGAAGTACTTCGGAATAATCGCCAATTCGTAAAACACGAAGAGAAGAAACAAATCGGCGCTGAGAAACACGCCATAAACGCCGCCGATGAGAGCCAGGTAAAAGGCGAAGAACTCCTTTGCGCGATTTTCGATATTCCAAGAGAAGAGAATTCCGGCGATGGCGGCCAACCCAGTCAGAAGCACCAGGACCAGACTGATCCCGTCGGCGCTGAGGTGATACTCGATGCCCAGCGATGGAATCCAGGGCACTTGGACAATGGTCTGCTTTTCCCCGGGTTGTGCTTGCACGAAACCCCCGACTGCGCAGCCAAAACCGGCTATCGCTGTCAGCAGCGCCACGATGCGCGCCGGGCGCGGATTGCCCCTCGGCAAAAGCATCACCGCCAGAACGCCGATGAAGGAGATGTAGATCGTCCAGGCGAGCATAAATCAAAAGTTCAGATGCGCTACCATCTGCACGACAGTGCTGTTCACCACCCCAAGGATGGCTTGTGGATATATGCCGAGAACGAAAATCAGCGCAAACGCGGGCAAAAGCCAGGCGCGTTCGGTGGAAGTAAGATCAGGCAGCGAGGACCATTTCTGGTTCAAAGGGCCGTGAAAGACCTTCTGCGCCACTGTGAGGATGAACACCGCGGTGATGAGCAAACCGAGCACGGAGAGCGTCGCCGCCCAGGTTACAAGCGGAAACGCGCCTTTAAAGATCAGAAATTCGCCGATGAAGCCGTTGAGCCCGGGCAGACCGAGCGACGAGAAAAGAGCAATACCCATCAGACCGCATAACACGGGTGCGACCTTTCGCAGCCCGCCGAAATCTTCGATCCCGCGCAATCCGTGCGCGCGCTCCTGCAATATTCCCACAAACCAGAAGAGGACAGCCGCCGTCAGGCCATGGTTAAACATTTGCAGGAAAACCCCGTTCAGGGCCGCAGCCTTTTCAACCAATGGAGCGCTTGTTGCGGAGCCCGAACTGATAACGGCGAACGTGCCCAGTAAGCAGTAGCCGAGATGGTTTATAGACGAATAGGCGAAAATGCGTTTCAGGTCCCGTTGAGCGAAGGCCGCGCCCGCCGAGAACACTATCGTAACCACCGCAAGCACGAGCAGCCATTTCGAAAGCCAAACCATCTCCTGGGGAAAAATCGGTACCAGAATGCGCAGAAATCCATAGACGCCCATCTTCGACATAAGTCCCGTAAGCAGCATGGTGGTGCCGGTTGGCGCTTCCGCGTAGGCCGATGGAAGCCAGGTATGAAATGGCATCAAAGGCGTTTTGACAGCGAAGCCCAGGAAAGCACCACCAAAAAGGACCAAGGCCAGCCGACGGGTCGTCAGATCGCGCCATCCTAGCTGGTTCGAAAGCTCAGAAATAAGTGTGCCGTTACGGCCCATCTCAGCCAGTTTGATGAAATCGAATTCGTGAACGACCAGGAAAATGGCAAGAAACGCCATCAGCAACGTCACGCTGCCCACCATCGTGTAGATAAAAAACTGAGTGGCCGCCGGCGTGCGCAAAGGTCCGCCCCAAAGCTTAATCAAGAAGAAGGCTGGGATCAGGCTCAGTTCCCAGAAAATGAACCAGTGGAAAAAGTTCAGCGCAGTGAATGTCCCGAACAGCCCGGATTGAAGCAACAGGACAAGCCCAAAGTACAACGGCGCCCGGTCTTCGATTTTCCATGAGGCCAAGACAGCCATTGGCACAACCAGGGCAGTCAGCAAGACCATGAGCAAGCCAAGGCCATCAACACCGACGTGATACTGAACCGCAAGAGTGGGGATCCACTGCAATGGCCCCTCTTCGAATTGGAGACTACCGGACGCCGGTTGGAACTGGCGCCACAGCCCCAGGCCGAGTGCCAGGGCAATTAGAGAGAAAGCCAAAGCCAGCCCACGAGCGACTTTGCTCTGAGATGAAGGCAGCCCCATGACGATCAAGCCGCCGGCGAGCGGAAGAAAAGTAATAATCGTTAAAATCGGGATGGTATTCATCGGGCGTGAATTTCAGCCTGACACGTACGAACTCGCGAAGCTTCTTGGAGTGCGGCTGTCCTCTGCCGCTTTGGCTTTTTCGCCAGTCGCATCCAAAGCGCCAGCGGACTGGCGCACTCCAAAAGCTTCGCCAGTATTGTGCCGTCACGGCTATTGCGCATGACACCCCCAAATCAGGATGAGCACCAGGATGGCCAGCGCCAAGCCGATGGTGCGAAGATAATTTTGAATGCGGCCATTTTGGAGTTTGGACATGAGGCGAGCGCCCAAACTCACGCCCTCGCAGCCTTCATCAAATCCTAGGTTCACTACCTTCTCATCGAAGACCCGGTTCGCCCAGGATAGCACCACCGTCAGATAAGAGATAATCTGGACTGCGCCGTTCCAGACCCAGCGATCCAGCCAATCACAGGCTTGCGCCCAACGCCGGTTGAGGCCCACCACTGCCCAATCGTAAATCTCATCAACGAAATACTTTCGTTTCAGAAGATAGAAAACGTCGGGCCAGAGACGCTCGATTGGATCCGGTTGCTGGCTGGCAGGCACCGGCTTGCGGCCATAGAGCCAATAGCCAAGGCCGATTCCAGCGAAAACCACTATCGTGGACAATCCCATTACGGACAGAATGCCGCCTTCCATCAACTTGCCCGGAGCAGACACAAGCTGTTTTCCTTCGAGAAACGCTTGGAACCAGGGCCAGGCTGGAGTGCCGATGAAGCCCAGAGTGACCGAAAAGAAGGCCAGTACCATCAACGGCGCGGTCATCACCAATGGGCTTTCGTGAGGCTCTGAAGAAAGCTCTACGTGCGGATGCTCTTTGGCCGTCGCTCCACCATGCGCAACGGTGCGTTGTTCTGAGGTGGTCGTTTTGCCCAGAGTCAAACGGCAATTCCCAAAGAACACATAGAACACCTGGCGTGTCATGTAGAAAGCCGTGAGCAGTGCGCCCACGACGCCCATGTAGAACGGCCAGTGACTCACGCTCCAGGTGTGGGCATGGTGCAGGATCTCGTCTTTGCTCCAGAAGCCGGAAAACAAAAGTGGGAACCCGCTCAAGGCCAACATGCCGATGGCGTAGGTTGCAAATGTGATGGGCATGAATTTACGAAGTCCGCCCATGCAACGAATGTCCTGTTCCTCGTGGCAGCCATGGATGACCGAACCCGCCCCCATGAAAAGCAGGGCCTTGAAAAACGCGTGGGTGATCAGGTGAAACATTCCAACGGCGACGCCGCCAACCCCCAAACCGATCATCATGAACCCGAGCTGAGAAACTGTGGAATATGCGAGGATGCGTTTGATGTCGCTTTGGGCCACGGCGATTGTAGCCGCAAACAGGGCGGTGATTGCCCCGACCCACGTAACAGCCCTCAGGGCAGTCGAAACCACCTCAGCATGATCAGCCACAAGAGTGGCCGGGGCTCCCATGAGGGGATAGACCCGCGCCACAAGAAATACGCCCGCAGCCACCATTGTTGCCGCATGGATCAGCGCGCTGACGGGCGTCGGGCCTTCCATGGCATCGGGCAGCCAAACGTGCAGCGGCACCTGGCCGGATTTGCCGATTGCGCCGCAGAAAATCAATAGGGCTATGCCGGTCGAGACAGCCACGCCGATGCTGGTGGTTTGAGTCACCAGCTTGAGCAGAGCAGTTTGTTCGAGGCAGCCCTTCCCACCATTGTAGAACAGGAGCGTTCCTGACTGAGAGTACAGCCACACCATCCCGAGCAGCAGGGCCAGATCCCCGATGCGTGTCGTGATGAACGCCTTCTTTGCGGCGGCTGCGGCAGCAGGCTTATGGTACCAAAACCCAATGAGCAGATACGACGTGAGGCCCACCAACTCCCAGCAGATAAACAGCAGCAACAGATTATTGGCGATGACCACTCCAAGCATCGCAGCGGCGAACAGCGAAAGGAAACAAAAGAAGCGCGTAAAGTTCTCATCTTGCGCCATATAGCCGGTGCTGTAGATGAAGATCAGCAGTCCCACGAATGACACCATCACCAGCATGACCGCCGTCAATGGATCGAGCACCCAGCCCAACTCCAGCCAGTGGTTGTCACCGAATTGGAACCAGCGGAAGTTGTAAACTTGATGTTCTGGCTCTCCGTGACCCCAGTGTTGCAATGCAACGGTGAGCGCGATGCAGGAAAGGACCAGGGCAAGGGACATAGATGCAATGGCCAGCGTGGCAGCGAATCTACGCTGGGGTTGCTTCGCGATGGCGGTTAGAGCCGCAGCCAGTAAGGGCAGCGTTGGGATGAGCCAAAGATATTGGATCATACTCATTGTTCCACCGCTCCTCCTAAAAGCTTGACATTCAGGGCTCCGCCACTAAAAAGCATCTCATCCAGCGCTGCTTCTACGTGATCGAGACTTAGCTCTCCGTCGTTGCGGGCCAGCAACATAAACTGGGCAGTTCGGCGCATAAGCTCTTTTATGAACGCAGCGCTAGCCTTATTGGTTTTTCGGACTACCGCCTCCACCAGAATCTCCGGCACCTTAAGCCCATGTGAGTAAAGTTTTACAAGCTTTCGGCGTCCGTCATCGTCAGGCAGTGGAAACTCGATAGCCTGGTCAATACGACCCGGACGAGAGGATAATGCCCGCTCGAGCTGTTCGGGTTGATTGGTGGTCAGGACAAACAAAACTGCAGCGTCCTCTCTCAAGCCATCCATTTCGTTGAGCAAACGGTTGAGAAGGCTCTCCTCACACGCACTTCTCATCTCATCCCTTGCTCGGGCGATCAGATCGACATCTTCTATCACCACCATCGCGGGCTGTAAAAAGCGTGCGAGTTGAAAGTATTCATCGAGCAAGCCGACCTGCTCGGCGGTTACCAGCAGCGTCGTATGATTCGGTAGCTGACTGGCGAGATAGCGAATCGTGTGGGTTTTTCCAGTTCCCGGAGCTCCATAGAATAAAAGCCCCTTTTTAACAGCCATCCCAAGACCTCGGAGTCTCTCCCGTTGCTCTATGAACTGGCCAACATTCCGTTCCAGAAGTTGTAGGGTTTTTTCGGGCAGGATCACCTCGTCGCGGTGGACCGGCGCAAGTCTGTGGACTTTTACGCCACCCGCCTTCCCTGAGTAGTTGTGGGATGCCTCCAGTGAAACAATCTTACCGCGATATGAACCAGTCTCAGTGACGAGACGTTCAATTCGATCAAGAAAATCCCTAGACATCACCATCCCTTTCTCACCAGGGGGGACTGCCACTTCGAGGTGGACCCCTTCGTTGTGGCCAAATCTCTCAGCAGGAGCGATCAAGACTCCGAAAAGCACACCAGCCGATGAGGCAAGCCAAAGCCCATGTTTCAGACACCGTGCGGGCAAAGTCTCGCCTATGTCCATTTCATCGTACTGAAGAGGGCCGACAAGCACCGGATAATTCCCTTCTCTCAGGAGATGGGCAAACGTCAGCGTCTCGTGCGAGTACTGAGGATGCACTCCAAACAACCTGCCTGATGACTGAAAGCCAAAGATTTTCTCAAGGCCTTGCTGTAAGTCCACGCGCGATGTTACCGGAAAAGTACGGCTGGCGGTAATCAGCGATTCCAACGGAAGTCTTCCGAAGTGCTTCTTCAAAACTGAGCCTGCTGTAGTATTGGTTGGCTTTTTTTTCCGTTTCACGGTGGATCTCTGCATGTGGCGTTAGCCCTTCATCGAATCAATTTGGTCCACATTGGCGGTCTTATAATGCCGATAGATGGAAATGATCAGCGCCAGACCCACTGCCGCCTCCGCTGCAGCGACGCCTATCGAAAAAATGACGAAAACGATCCCAGTCAACGCCTGCGGATTCTGACCGTAGCGCCAGAAGGCAATGAAATTCAAGTTTGCGGCGTTCAGCATCAGCTCGATGCCGACCAGAACGATAATCGCGTTGCGCCGCGTCAGAGCGCCGCCCAAACCTACGGCGAAGAGCAGAGCGGACAGAAGCAGATAGGAGTGGAGAGGAGTCATAGGCTGCCTCCGGCAAACACCAAAGACCAAACACCAAACACCAAAGACCAAACACCAAAGAAACTCCAAACACCAAGCACCAATCCCAAGCATGCACCGGATTTGAGATTTGAACCTTGGAGCTTTTCTGGAGCTTGGTGTTTGGTGTTTGGTGTTTGGTGTTTCACTCGGGCTCCTTATCTCGCATTGCGATGATGACTGCCCCGATCAGCGCAACAGTCAGCAACAGGCCAGCCACTTCGAGCGGCAGGATGTACCTGGTCATAAGTTGCTCGCCGATTTGCGCCACGGAAGCATTCGCCTCACCAGGCTTTTCCATGCCAAGCGCCCGGCTGGACAGAGTCATCGTGGCAAGTACGGCGAAAACTACGATGGCGATGCCGAAGCCCACAATTGCTGACCCGGAAAAGACGGATTGCAAAGGCGGTTCACGGCCACGGGTGAGAAGAATGGCGAACACGATCAGGATAGCCACAGCCCCGACATAAACCAGGAGCTGAGCAAACCCCACGAACTGCGCGTTAAGCTGCAAATAAATCCCCGCGAGGCCCGCAAAAGTAACTGCGAGCGCCAATGCGCAATGCACCAGGTTGCGCAGCAGCATGACTGCTACCGCACTTACGACTGTGAGCACGGCTAGCATAACAAATGTTGCGCTCATATCTGGCCGGACCGCTCCGACCGGTCTGGTCTATAAATACTAATGGTCTTCATTCAGCGTAGGAGTAAGTGCGTTTCGCGAGCTTCTTGCTCTCAAACAAAGTCCGCCCCAGCGCCACGTAAGGCCCAAACACCAAAAGCGCGCAGATGATCCACCGAGCCAGTCCGGGCGGCGTGAAATGCCAAACCCCCGCGGTGAGCAGGTTGATCAAAGCCATCGGCAGCATAAATTTCCATGCGAAATTCATGAGCTGATCCATTCTCAGCCGGGGCAGCGTCCCACGAACCCAAATGAAGACAGCAATTAACGCCAACAGCTTTCCAAAGAACCACACATACGAAGGAATCCACGTCAGGAAAGGGAAAGGCGCATTCCAACCGCCCAGGAATAAAGTAATGGCCAGTCCGCTGGCTGCGAACAAGCCTATGTATTCGCCAAGGAAAAACAGCGCGAACTTGAACCCTGAGTACTCGATATAGTACCCCGCAATGATTTCCGATTCCCCTTCGGGCAAATCGAAGGGAGAGCGATTGGATTCTGCGGCGGCGGCAATCATGAAGAGAATAAAACCAGCGAAACCCCATGGCGTCAGAACAAACCAATGCGGTATCAAGCCAGAATAGCCAGCTTGCTTTTCCACGATGGTCACGGCGGAAAGCGAGCCGGCAATCATGATCACGGCAAGCGAGGAAAGAATCAGCGGCACTTCGTAGCTGATCATTTGCGCGATCGCTCTCATCGCGCCCAGAAGGGAGTATTTATTGCGGCTCGACCATCCGGCCATGAACACAGATAACTCCGTTGCAGCGCCGACCGCGAAGAAAAACAAAATGCCCGCGTCGAAATCCACGGCTGCCATGTTCCGACCCATTGGGACCACCGCCAGGGCCAGGAACACCGGAGCAACCAGCACCAGCGGCGCTAGAAAGTGGACCACCTGGTCGGCCGAGCGCGGCACAACGTCCTCCTTCGTAAGCGCTTTCAGGCCGTCAGCCATGGGCTGAAGGATTCCATAGGGACCAACCCGGTTTGGGCCATAGCGGTTCTGGATTCGGCCAAGGCCCTTCCGTTCCAGAACGGTCGTCAGAGCAAACAGGCCCGCAAAAGTCCCGATCAACGCCGCTACTGAGATGAGCGCTGAAACAAGCTCCTGCTGCCGGCCGGCCGGAAAAAGGGCGACAAGCCAGTCTTTTAAATTTACGAAGATCTGATCCATGCCTAAGCGCAAACACGCGGGCAAACACGCGTCCAAACACCAAACACCAAACACCAAACACCAAGGAAACTCCAAATTCCAAACACCAAAGGCCACCAACGTGTTTTGGAGCTTGGTGCTTGGTGTTTCTCTGGTGTTTGGTGTTTGGTGTTTGGTGTTTGCATCAAGTGTTTGATTTTTTATCCGTGTTCATCCGTGGTTAAGAACTAAGGCTTTGATGGCGTTGCGGACGTCGCCGCGGCAGGCTTCGCCTTAGCCTCCGCCTTGGCCTTCTCCGCGCCCATCCGCGCATCCACTTCGGCTGCCTCTGTCGGATGGATCTTACGATAGTAATCGTTCGATTTGGCCAACTGGTCTTTGTGCAGAAGCAACTGACCAAACCGATCGCCTGTGCTCAGTTCGTATTCCACATCCATCTTGATCGCCTCGAACGGGCACACCTCGACACAAATCTGGCAGCTCATACAAACCGATATATCAATATCGAACACCTTGGCTTGAAACTGCATTTTGCCGATGTGATCCGGTTTTTTGGTTGCGTCCTTGACGATGTAGATACATTGCGGCGGACATTCCTTCTCACAAATTTGGCAAGCGACACAGCGCAGACCTTTGTCCCAGTCCTTACCGTCATAAACCAGGAATGGAAAATTTCGCGCCGCCTCTTTCTGCGGCAATCGCTCTTCGGGATACTGGACAGTCGTGAGCCGGTCTTCTTTGACATAGCTGCCAAAGAAGTTCCGGGCCGTTTCGCCCATCCCTTTTATAATACCTTCACCTAACATGCTAGTAAGCCCGAAATCCGAAATCCGAAATCCGAAGCTCGCAAAGTAACCACGGTCGAAATCCGAGTTTCGGACTTCGGATTTCGGATTTCGGATTTCGGATTTTCATCTATCCACCTCTCCCAACACAATATCCACACTCCCCAGAATGATCACCACATCCGCCACTTCATGGCCCAGGCACATATCCTCGAGAATTGTGAGATTGATGAAACTTGGCGGACGCACACGATATCGATACGGATTGGTCGAGCCATCGCTGATCACGTAAAAGCCTAGTTCGCCTTTCGGCGCTTCGATACGGCCATAGGCCTCGCCAGGTTTCGGTTTGAACCCTCTTAACCGTGCTTTTGGATCCACAATAGGTCCCTCGGGAATGTCGCGCAGCGCCTGGTTCAGAATCTTCAACGACTCACGCATCTCCAGCACGCGAACCATGTAACGGTCGTAAATGTCCCCGTGCTCGCCCAGAGGAACCCGGAACGAAAACCGGTCGTAGATGCCGTATTTGTCCACCTTGCGTATGTCGTAGTTTACCCCTGCGGCCCGGAGCATCGGGCCTGTGATCGAGGCATTGATGGCAAGCTCCCGCGGCACCACGCCGACTCCTTGCGTCCTGGACATAAGGATTTCGTTCTCGTTCAGCAGCGCTTCAAATTCGTCCAGGAAGCGCGGGAACTCATCCACCACTTGCCGCGTCTGTTCCAACCAACCGGCAGGCAGATCGCATCGACATCCGCCAAAGCGCATGTAATTGCACATCATCCGCGCCCCTGTGAGTGATTCGAAGAGGTCGAGGATGCGTTCCCGCTCGCGGAAAGCGTACATCAAGGGCGTCCCCGAGGCACCCATGTCCTGCAACAAGAATCCGCCTAAACATGCGTGGTTTTGCAAGCGCGTCAGTTCGGCGGTAATGACCCTGATGTACTCGGCCCGTTCCGGCACCTGCAAGCCCGCAAGCTTCTCGACCGTCAGCGCGTAGGCCCAGTTGTTGGTCAGGGAACAGAAATAATCAAGCCGGTCTGTGTAAGGCATCGAAGCCAGATAGGCTGTATTTTCACCGATCTTCTCGTGGTTGCGGTGGAGATATCCGAACACTGGCTTGAGACGAACGACCCTTTCGCCGTCCAGGGTAACATCCATTCGAAAAACGCCGTGCGTCGAAGGATGCTGCGGCCCCATCGAAACTTCGAGCAGGTCGCCGGCAAAATCGCCATTCGCCGTTTCTTTGTGCCGCAGTTCGTGCCCGCGCCCGGTGCTGCTCAGGCCTGCGCCGGCAACCCCTCGCTCTGACGTGTCTGGAATCGCGCTCATTTATGGGATTGGTTGATGGCTCTTGGCGCGCTCCAGCACCTTATCATGCGCGGTCGGCTCGTATTCGTAATCATCGGGCTCGACGTAATCCTTTCGCATGGGAAAGTCTTTGAACTCGTCCCACATTAGAATCCGGCGCAAATCGGGATGCCCGTCAAAAACAATTCCATAAAGATCGAACGCTTCCCGTTCCTGGAATTCAGCTCCGCGCCATATCGAAGTCAGAGAAGGCACGTGATTCCCCTCCCCGCGATCTTGTGTGCGAAGCCGTAAAATGACCGGTCCATGTTTCAACTGCATAGAGTAGAGATGATAAACCACCTCGAGATAGCCAGGCTTCTTCATCTCGACTGTCTGTTCAGCCTCTTTTTCGACACCTTCAACCACCTGCTTCGTTTTGACCTTCTCTTTGATGATTTGGTCCAGCCAGTCCACCGCCGTCACATTCGAAGCATAATCCAGCCGCAACCGCTCATCGTCGCGAAGAAATTTGGCAACAGCCAAAGCGCACTCGCCGTCGAGCAGCAACGAACGCTGGGCGGACGGGCTCCCATTCGGAACGATCTCCATCCGAGCCCCAGGAACGGTCGCTTCGATACGGGCTTTTATGTCTTCCAACGACTCCACAAGCGTAAAATATTAGCGTTAATTAGCGTTAATTAGCGTTTAAAAAGTCCTTTCAGCGGTTCACCACCGGCGGCGACCAAACTGCAGGATTGTTCGCCGGCTCCAGATCATGCTCGCCAAACGCCGGCACGGGAAATTCACTTGGCGCATCTGCCTTTAAATGCCTCGGCCTGGCCTCGCCCGTGAGCGCCTGCTCATCAATCTTACGCTGCAGCGTCATGAAGGCGTGCAACAACGCCTCAGGCCGCGGAGGACAGCCGGGAATGTGAACATCCACCGGAATATACCGATCTATGCCTTTCAGCACGTTGTAGCCCTGCTTGAAAGGCCCGCCTGAGATGGCGCAAGCGCCCATAGCAATGACGTATTTCGGCTCAGGCATCTGGTTGTAGAGCCGCACGACCTGTGGTGCCATTTTCTTGGTAACTGTGCCCGCTACGATCATTAAA
Source organism: Verrucomicrobiota bacterium (assembly GCA_003176045.1). Classification (GTDB taxonomy): domain Bacteria; phylum Verrucomicrobiota; class Verrucomicrobiia; order Limisphaerales; family UBA8199; genus PSRM01. The sequence continues at coordinate 91,792 of PSRM01000346.1, forward strand.
TCGGCCTGCCGCGGCGAAGGACGGAACACCTCTGCGCCGAACCGGGCCAGGTCCCAGCGCGCCATCGAGGTGGCAATCATCTCGATAGCGCAACACGCCAATCCAAACCCCAGTGGCCAAATCGAATTCTTCCGGCCCCAGTTATACAGATCCTCAAGGGTGGTCGTAAAGATGCCCTGTCGGCTCAGTTCGTTGCGAAGTCCTTCATCCATATTGGAGCCTCCATATAACGCTTAACCACGAATGGACACGAATAAACACGAATAATCGAACCACGGAGGCACAGAGGCACGGAGATAGAAAACTTTTCATCCTCTGTGTCTCTGTGTCTCTGTGGTTCAAATCATCTGTTTCCATTGATGGCTGTTGGAGAATCTTCATCTCATTTCCACGTCAGCACGCCTTTTTGCCAGGCCCACACCAGGCCTTCGACCAGCAAAAGAACGAATATAACCATAGCCACAAAAGCGCCGACGGGCAGGCCCGTGAACGCCACGGCAAATGGCAGCAGAAAGATGGCTTCCACATCGAAAATCAGAAAGATAATCGCATAAAGATAATATTCTGCTTTGAATTGCACCCAGGCATCGCCCTTGGATTTCAAACCGCATTCATAAATTGCGTTCTTATCGGCCCCCGGTTTGCGCGGCGAGAAGCACCGGGACCACACCCAGGCAAGCGCGAGCGGCCCTAAAGCAAAGGCCACTGCACCCAGCAGTAGTAGAAAGACGAATAAATATGGATCGGTGTTAACCGGCATAACTTAAACTTGTGACCCTGTCGCGAGGCACCGTAACAGTAACGTGGCCCATCGTCAAGGGTTGCCGTGCCTGGTCATCATTTGAGAACCTTGAGAACCATTACCCTTCAAATCACAATTCAGTCTTACCAGATTTTGCCTGTCACCAACCTTTTTTTGCTCCACCGCTTCCACCTCAATGCGGGGACGAGGCCGTCCCCGCCCCGGGCCTGGTAAAACGCGAGGCAATCAAAAGCAGCAGCAGAGCCGCGCCGAGGGCGCAAACGATCGAGGCGCCAGTGGGCAGGTCATTTTTGAAGGACACGTAAAGGCCCACAATACTGGCCAGTGTGGCTGTGAGCCAGCCGATGAGAAGACGCAGCCGGAATGATTGCGCCAGAAGGTTGGCGCAGACGGCTGGGACGATTAAATACGAGAAAATCATCAGCACGCCACCGATGTGAACGAAGCTCGTCACCACGAAACCCAGGAGCATGTAGAAAAGAAAATCCCACCCGCGCACGGACCGGCCTTCGGCTATTGCGCGTTGCGGCTCGAAAGAAATCATCAGGAAGGCTTTGCGGAACATGAAGTGGATCACGCCAATCACCGCATAGAGGCCGAACGCGCGGAAAATCTCTTCGGGCCGCACCACCAAAATATCCCCCACCAGGGTGCGCTTAAGTTCCTCGTCGCCTTCGGCCGCATGGCTCAACACCAGGATGCCGGCTGCGGCGGCGACGACATAGACTATTCCGATGAGCGCTTCTTGCGGCACACGCTGATCTCGTGTGCGGGTGAGCGTAAAGATAGCGGCGCCGACAAAGGTGAATCCCAGCGACCAGGCATACGTTTGCCAATCACCCGGTTCGTGGTTCAGCACGATGGCGACGCACATGCCAAGAGCGGCAACCTGAGCCAGGGCGAGGTCCACAAAGATCACTTCCCGGCGAACAATGTGCAGACCGTAATAGACCAGAATGCCAGGCAGCAGAAGGCACGCGACCAGCGGCCATAACATGATGCTCATGATTCGTTACGAGGAGGATTTGGCCTCACCCAACGCTTTCACAACAGCATGAATCACTGAATCCATCAGGCTGATATAATCGCCTTCAGTGCCTTTTATGCCACCGGGAAACTGGGACACGTCCACGACCGTTGCTCCGGTTTCGGCACCCACGGTCTGGGCGGTCTTGCGGCTTTGATAGGGCTCAACAAGGATTGCCCGCACATGTCCCGCGCGCATCTGGAGGATTACGTCGGCCAGGTGCACCGGGGTTGGAGGAATGCCGGGCTTCGGCTCCAAAAACAGGTCAATCTTGAGCCCAAAATGATGGGCAAAATAAGGCCAACTGTCGTGGTAGGCCACGACTCGCTGTCCGCGGAACGGTGCGAGTTCCTTGTCCCACAAGCTTAACTTCTCGTCCAGGCGAGCGGAAAACCGCTTGAGATTGGCTGCAAAGAGTGAGGCTGATTTCGGATCGAGCTGCGTGAAAGACTCAGCGATGTGCTCAGCCACAATTTTGGCGTTGGCCGGATCCGTTAAGAAATGCGGATTTCCGGCCGCATGAATGTCCCCTTTCGAGCGGTCCATAGTGGCGGGCACTTCCAGCAATTGAATGCCCGGGTTGCAGGCGATGCGCCCCGGCGCACCGGGCGCCAGTTTGGTATTGCGCGCCTCATCCAGCAGGCGCGGCAGCCATCCAATCTCCAGGTCCGCGCCGCCTTCGATAACGGCATCGGCGCGATTGAGCTTCAGAATGAAGCTCGGTTTGGCGTCCACAAAATGCGGATCCTCGGTCGGCTTGGCCAAAGTCGTGACCGAAACCTGATCGCCTCCTATGACCGCGGCGATCGCGCCAAAATCAGGCGTTGTCGCAACAACATTCAACTTTGCCAATGCGGGCTGGCAAACAGCCGCGACCAACAAGCAACCAGTGAGTAATTTATTCTTCATATCAGTATCTGCGTTTTCCGCGTAATCCGCTGTTAAATCTTTTCGTTCTCTTCGTTCGCTTCGTTTTCTTCTGTTTGAAATTTCAGCCTAAAACTTATGCGCGCCATGCGCGCCCAACAGAAACTCCATCTGCAACCAGATCGAGTGATCCGTTCCGAATCGCTCCCCGTGATCATAATTGTATTGCAGGCGCAGCTTGGAAAATTCACTTGGATAGAAAGTCAGGTTCGGCGAAACGCGCGTGCGCTCGCCTCGAAAGACGTCATTTGGGTCGTCGAGCCCTTCATTGCCGTTCACATATTCGCCGCGCAAACCCGCCACCCAGCGCTGCGTGAATCCCCAGAGCACCTGCGAGTAGAAGCCCCAGTCTCTCAGCGTCTCCGAGGGCAAGCCGACCGTTGGATCGGCCCCCGCCTCGAAGCGTTGAATCAGTGCCTCGGTTTGCCACGAAACAAACGGGAAACCCGCCTGTGAATTGGCAGCCTTCCATTTCCAATAGAGGTCCACGCCGCCGATCTCGGTGCGGGCGTCGGACTCGGTATCGTTTGGACCGAACGCGCCAGAAATCCCAAGCACAATCGTTTGCTGGTCCGTCAGGTCGAATGAGGAGGAGATGCGTGGGACGTAGAGAAGGTCCCCTGCCCCGCTCAATGTTCGGTCGAGGGTCGCTCGGCCATGGAACCGGTTGGTGCCCATGACGTTGTCGCCGAGATTGCGGAAACTGAACGCGGTGCTGCCTTCCCCATTCATCACGCCCAGGGACACTTCCGTAAAGAATGGCGTAGGCGCCAGCCATGAAACCTGTGCGCCGACGTTGCGCAGACCGTCGGGACCGAATGTGCGCGTGAGAATCAACGGCTCGTCCACGAACGCCCATTGATGCGGATGCTGCGAGTTCTGCCGCCCAAAATTTGCAAAGAACTGGCCGGCTTTCAACTGCAGGTTGGCCGGCAGTGACGACGACACCAGGTACGCTTCCTCGAGTTCGATACTTGTCTCGTTGTCTTTATCGAGCTTGAGCACGATATTGCCAAACCCTTTGAAATACGGGTCCACCGCGCCATCGAGCGCAATTTCTGCGTTCCGCAAGGAAAAACCTCGGCTGATGGGATCGTGATCGCCCAACTGCAACTCTGCGGAAGGATCGTGGGCCGTGGACGAACCGACGTCCATGAGCACATCGAAACTGATGTTCATGTACGCCTGCCCGGCACGGCCGATGGTGATCGGCTGAGTGGGGGACCACGCAGTGGCGGGTGCAGGTGCGGGTGGCGGTGCTGCTGAGGGTGCCGCGTTCGCGCCCAGTTTCGCCGCCAACTCCTGCTGCAGCCTCTGCCTTTCGGCGTCGGAGGGTTGCGTCGAAGGCTGATTCGTAGCCGTGGCGCCCGCAACCACATTCGTCGCTTGGGCCAATTGTTTCTTCAATGCTTCGATCTGCTCCTGCTGCTGTTGAATGAGCCGCTCGAAGCTTTCCTTCATTTCGCGCTGTTGCTTTTCGAAGTTTTCCTGCATGTCTTTTAGCTGCCTCTCTATTTTGTCGATCTGATTTGTCTCCTGGCCCTGAGCCATCATCGCGCCCAGGCATAGGAGCGCGGACAGGCTTGTCCGCGCCCGTAGACGCCAACCCCCAAAGCGGTGCAATGCGCCAAGGAGCACCGTGCGCGGCCGACGGCTCTCCCTCTCCCCTTCGTCAGCGGGAAGGGGCCGAAGGGGAGAGGGTCGGGGTGAGGGGTTCCTTGGAAGCGCGGATAGTCTGGGCCGCGCAAAAGCTGACGCAAAAGCACAGCCAAACCCAGGCGGACAAGGCTGTCCGCCCTCCATTCTATTTCTCAACTTCATGGTTTTTTCTTTGGTCACGTGGACGCAATGAGCATCCACAAAGGTCCAGGACTCCCGCAGACAACGACGAGGATGGTTTCAGGCCGAGGCCGAAGGCCGGGAGTCTTTGCCCGGGCCTCTAACCTGCAACCGTGGAAGAAGAGGAGCCGCCCGGCGGGGCGCGGCTTGGAGAAATGCGATAGTCGGCAGAAGGAAGAAAATGGCAATCTTGAGCGGGAGCGCTCTGGAACTCACCGCTCGGCGCAATCGGAGCCTCAACGGGCGCGGCCCCCGCCAAAAGCGAGAAGCGCTGTAGCTGCGTGACGAGGCATTGATGATTTCCGTTCGAGGCGTCCTGATGGAGCAACCGGTGAAGTTGAGGCGAAACCGCCAGCGCGAGCAGAACCGTCCACAGAAGTAGCATGAGACCCGCCACAGCAGCTTTCGCCGCCTGGCGCTGGCTTCGTGATGTCCGGTAAAACGTCACGTCGGTTGTATAGAACACCATATTGGACGTATTGCAAGCGGATTTAATTGAACAGATTAGATCAGAGCACAATCCTCTGGCCACGCTTGGCGTGCGCGAAATAGTTGATCGTTGAGCCCGAAGGCGCGGAGTGCTCTCGAAGCATTTGCCAGATTCGATGACTTCGAAAAATCGAGGAGCAACTTCTGCGGTACCATTTCCAAAACTGCTCGACGCGATCCTTGAACGTGAGCTGCGCCTCAGCTTGAGGTTGCCTTTTAAAACTTCGAACACGCTCGCGCATTGCTCGGAAATTCCAAGAAGATGAGGTCATTTGGTCAATCGCCTCGGATTCGGTTTTTTAATCGCGTAGCGATGGCTGAAAGTAGCCGTGGGCTTGAGCCCACGGAGCCGGATAAGTAATTGAACCTGCGCCGCGTAGCGGCGCCTGAAAAGCAATATAAAACGGCACCGACGGTTCAGGCTGCCGCTACGCGGCGCTTAGAAGTTTGCTGTGACCGTAAATGTCTGCGCCAAATTCAGGCTTTGCATAATCGGCACTCCCTCGGCCTGAAACGCAGGCGTGTAGTTCGCGTCCATTACCAATTGCGCCGGCGCCGGGATAACAACGGCCGCTAACAAGAGTGGAGTCAGGAACAGCGAGCCCGACATTTTGAGGCCAGCACGTATCCAATCAGTCCTTCTAGAAGTCACTGTGAGTCGGTCAAGAGCTTCGTCCTTCTGCTTCTTGAAGTTCATACCGAGATTCAATCTGAAGCAAAACTAAATGTCAAGCTTGGTTTGCTTAAGACATCGGAGTCAGTATCATACGATTGAATGCTACGATGAAGCGCCATTCGCAACGAATCACCACCAGCCGCAAACTCAAAATCCGCCCATTCCGCTCAGAGGACGAGCCGGCAGTCATTTCACTCTGGCAGCGCTGCAATTTGATCCGGCCCTGGAACGACCCTTCGAAAGACATTCAGCGCAAGATGAACGTCAGGCCGGATTTGTTTCTGGTTGGGGTTCAAAACGAAGATATTGTAGCGTCAGTCATGGCTGGGTACGAAGGACACAGGGGCTGGCTGAATTATTTGGCAGTGGACCCGGAACATCAGCGGCGCGGTTTCGCGCGAGCGATCGTTGAGGAAGCCGAACGGTTATTGCGTAAGGCTGGTTGCCCGAAAATAAACCTGCAGGTTCGGACCTCGAACCTGGGAGCCGTTGAGTTTTATCGAAGGGTCGGTTACACGATGGATGAGGTCGTGAGTATGGGGAAGAGATTGGAAAAGGACCACAAAATGCGCTAAGTTGCAACGGGTTTAGACACAAGAACCGTGGGTTGGAAACCTGCGCCACGGACGCAGGCGCTCGCACCTGCCTTGACGGTGGCAGCAGCAGGATCATCCGTTTCAATCACCAGCAGTCTTGCCATAAACCCGCTTGTCCTTTATGGTTTAGCAAGCTCAGACGCCCTGCCGACGCAATGCCAGGCATCGCTGGGCGGATGCGAGCTAGAGAACCGACGACAGACTTGCTGCACTTCGCCTTCGAAAAAACAGACCTTACATTTAACAATGGTCGGCTGCACCGACCGCTTACTCGTGAGCAAAAAAGTTCAGTCTAACGGTCACGAACCGGGTCGGTCCGGCGCCCCGAAGGAAGCTGCTCCGCCAGGCGTGCAGGCGCTGGAACGGATTTTTCGTGTTCCCATAGTCGAGGTGGGCATTTTCGTGGCGATCGTGCTTGTTGGTTGGGCGGCGTACAGCCTGAACCAGGCGGAAGCAGAAGTGGCGCGGCTGAACAACGAGATCGCGAGCCGAAACAAAGACAAGCAGTTCGCAGCCGAGATCAATAAGGCTTATGCGAAAGCGCGGGAAATGCATCGAACCAGCGGGGCCTCGGCCCAACAAGCGCAACAGGACTTGAGCGACCTGCTCAACGATAGCCTCACGTTGTGGTCCGAATACGAGAACATTGCCGATCGCATCCACCGCGAGAGTGTGCCATTGGAAAGATTGCTGCGTGAGGCCCCTTCGCGAAACAGGGCGGAGGGCAGGCCCATCCGACTTGATACGCTGGATACATGGATCGTCTCTAAACGCGAAGGGGATGCCTTTGGAGCCCTGGTGGCCAAAAGCAAGCAATGGAAGGAACAAATGGTTAAGGCCCAGGAAGGCGCCACCAAGGGCCCCCTGCTGACGAACGATCTGGAAACCCTAATGAATGGGGTAGATGATTCTTTCAGGAACTACTTCCATTATTACATGGCCGTTCTGGGCACCGATAAGCTGGAAGGCAAAGGCAGCGAGCGCAATGTCCTCTCGGAAAAGGCAAAGCAATGGTTGAATGCCGGTCAGGACGAGGTGAAACGGTTGACAGAACTGGGCAGGCAAGCGCGTAAGGACGCAGATGCGGTCACCGCGTTCCTTAAGAACCAATTTGCCCAACAACTTCAAAAGCAAGCAGAAATCGGCCAGATTCTTTGGGAAGCCCCTTCGGCGCAGGAATTTGCGCATCGTCTCGGGGTGCATGTTTCCGACCGTGAGCCCGACACCAGCGCCAGCGCATCTGTTCGTGAATCACTGCACATTCTAATCGCCGCGTTGGTGGCGCTCGGGGCGCTTGTGCTGATAGACTCCTATCGTCGGCACACTGTCATCCCGCTGCGCCTCCGTCTGGCCGAGCGCGACCGGCTGAGTGAGCAACGCAAAAAGCTGGAGCGGCTGGAGGAGGTGGCGGCCACATTGGCGCATGAGATTCGCAACCCATTGACTACTATTGGCGCCCGCGTGCACGCCATCCGCAAAGGGTTCGGCGACGGCAGCATGGAAGACAAAAGCGCCTCTGTGATCGTGAAAGAAATTGAGCGCGTAAACAGAATCCTCAGCGAATTCATTCAGTTGACCCGCCCGGCAACCCCGAAGCTGGAGGTCATGAGCGCCGGCCCGCTGCTGGAGGAAGTAACCGATCTGATGCGGCCCCAATTGGAGGACCAGGGGCTGGAGCTCAAGCTCGAACCGCAGGCCAATGGGAAAGGACTTTTCTTTGGTGACCCGCAGCAGCTTAAACAGGTGCTTCTGAATCTCGTCAACAACGCCGCTGAGAGCATGGGAGAACACGGTTCAGTCACGCTGCGCGCCAGGCGCTCGCGCACACGGTTGAATGGCCTGGAAACCAACGTGGCCATGATTGAAGTCCAGGACACCGGGCCGGGGATCCGCCCGGAGGTGCGCGAGCGGCTCTTTGAGCCGTTTTTCAGCACCAAGAGCAGAGGCACTGGCCTGGGCCTGCCGATCTCGGCGCGTATCGTGGACCGGCACAATGGGGAACTGACTTTCGACACCGACCCAGGCCACGGCACAACTTTTCGCATCATCCTGCCGGCGTATGAGCAACAATAGCCCCTGGGAGCGCCGGCGTCCCGCCAGCCAGTCGTGAAATGAAAATCCGAAATTCGAAATCCGAAACCCGAATCCAGCAAGCTATCCGAATTCGGAATTCGGGAATTCGGACTTCGGATTTTAATTGGGGCCTCTTGACCTCGGCTGCTAGGATTTGAAATCGTATGAGCGCTCATAACCCACGCCCTCGGGTGCTTGTGATCGAAGACGATGTGGAGCTGGCCGATTCACTGAAATTCAACCTGGAACAGGCCGGTTACGACGCCGAGACGGTTGCCAATGCGCAAGAAGGCATGGCTTGCGCCAATTCGGGAGATTTCGATGTCATCATTACAGATTTCCAGATGCCAGGGGCCACCGGGCTGGATCTGCTCGGTACGCTGCGGCCCGAGATGCCTTATCTGCCGATTATATTGATCACGGGTCATCACAAGACCGAAACGGCGATTGAAGCCACCCGGCTGGGCGCGTTCGATTACGTCCTCAAACCCATACTGGACTGGGAGGCGTTCCTGGCCCTGGTCGGAAAGGCTGCGGCCAGCCGGGCCCTGGCGGCCAAACACGCCGGTCCTCAAGCCAGGAAGAACGAGGAACGGGCCATCATCGGCCGCAGCAGCCCGATGCAGGAGGTCTTCAAAGCCATCGGCCGCGTGGCGGCAAGGCCTGTCACCGTACTCATCCGTGGTGAGACGGGCACAGGCAAGGAGCTGGTAGCCCGCGCGCTCCATCAATACGGCGGACGCGACGACAAGCCCTTTGTAATCGTCAATTGCGCGGCCATCCCGAACCCTTTGCTGGAAAGTGAACTCTTTGGCCATGAACAAGGCTCGTTCACGGGCGCGGAATCCAAGAGGATGGGCAAGTTCGAGCAAGCCGACCATGGAACAATCTTTTTGGACGAAATTGGTGACATGAGCCCTGACACCCAGGCCAAACTTCTGCGCGTGCTGGCGGACAAAACGATCCAACGTGTCGGTGGGCGAGATCCTATTCAGGTGGACGTGCGGGTGCTTGCGGCCACGCATTGCGACCTGGAGGCTGGCGTGCGGTCCAAAAAATTTCGCGAGGATCTTTACTATCGCCTCAATGATGCGGTGATCCATCTGCCACCATTGCGCGAGCGCCGCGAAGACATTCCGGACCTGGTCAGATACTTTCTGTCTCAACACTCCGCTGGGCGAGTGGGGCCGGCCATCACGCCCGAAGCCATGCGCGTGTTGGAGTATCGCGCCTGGCCGGGCAACGTGCGTGAACTGCGCAACGCGGTCCATCGCGCTCTGCTTCAGGCCCAGGGCCATATGATCGAACCTGAACACGTGCGCCAGGCCGTCGGCGGCCCGAGTCTGGACTCGACTCAAAGCGGTGAATACCTGCCCGCCTACATTACCGACTTGCTCGACCGAGCGGAGCGCATGCCGGAAATCAAAGCGGCTCCTGAGTTGGATCTATGGGTCCAACGTGAGTTTTACTCCCAGGCCTACCAATTAGCCCAGGGTGATCAAACCAAGGTGGCAAAATGGCTGGGCGTCTCGCGCCCAACGGTGAGGGAGAAATTGATTAGCTTCGGTTTGAAGCCGCTGGTACCTCCGACGAATCAGTCATGACATGATCAAACTCCTGATCATCGAGGACGAGCCGGCGTTTGCGGCGCTGCTCAAGAGCCGGCTGGAACGCGAGGACATCACAACGCAGTTGGCGGAGACTCTTTCCGAAGGTCTTCGCCTGGCAGAGACCCACGATTTCGACGTTATCCTCACCGACCTTTATCTGCGAGAGACCAATGCCCTGGATCTGCTCGATCAACTTCCGCGCATCAAGCCTCACCTGCCGGTCATCGTGATGACGGCACAGCACACGACCGAGACGGCCATCCAAACCATCAAGCGCGGCGCGTACGACTATTTTGCCAAACCCGACGCCCTGGACCTTGGCGAGCCTTCCGCAACAAGCTGGCCCTGGGTCGAAGAGCTGTCGGATATGATCGAGGCCGCGGCGGAAAGCAAATGGCTGACCGATAAAGTCAGGCTCCCCAACGATACGGCGTTCTTTGAGGCGCAACCCGGCGAGCGCATGGTGGGCCGGAGCCGAAGCATGCAGGATGTTTTTAAGGCAATTGGCCGCGCGGCCGCGAGCGATGATAGCACCGTGCTGATTCGCGGGGAAACGGGCACGGGCAAAGATTTGGCCGCGCGTGCCCTTTATGGCCATAGCACCCGGGCTGCCAAGCCGTTGGTGGTCGTCAATTCCGCAGCCATTCCGGAGAACCTGCTGGAGAGCGAACTCTTTGGGCACGAAAAAGGTGCGTTTACGCACGCTAATGCTCGCCGCGTCGGGCGTTTCGAACAAGCCCAGGGCGGAACGATTTTCCTCGATGAAATCGGCGACATGACGATGCCTTTGCAGCAGAAGCTACTGCGCGTGCTCCAGGAAAAAACCATCGAACGCGTCGGCGGCAAGGAAACCATCCAAGTGGATGTGCGCGTGATCGCAGCAACGCATCGGAACCTGGAGCTGGCTGTGCGGGAAAACGAATTTCGCTCCGATCTTTACCATCGCCTGACGGTCTCGTTAATCCACCTGCCGCCGTTGCGAGAGAGGCCGGAGGACATTCCTGAGCTGGTGGACTACTTTCTGGTTTTGCACGCAGCCCGGTTAGGCGTGCGCGATCCATTGATCACCACCGAAGCCAAGGAATTGCTGGAACGCCAGCCATGGCCCGGCAACGTCCGGCAGTTGCGCAACGTGGTCCGAAAAGCGCTGTTGCTGGCCCGTGGCATGGCCATCACCCCCAAAGTCATCGAGGACGCCCTTGCGCAGATGGCTCCTCCCTCACCGGCCATTGATCAAACTTTTGCAGAGTACGTCAGCCAGCTTCTTGGCCAGGCCAACAGAGGCGAACGGGACAAGCTTCTGGAAGCCGCCTCTGAAACGGTGGAAGAGGAACTCTATAGTCAGGTAATCCGACGCACTCGTGGGGACCAGACCAGGGCCGCTCGGCTGCTGGGCGTTTCACGCCCCACAGTCATCGAAAAGTTGAAAAAATTCGGCCTCCACCCGTCGGGGAAATGAATGTTTTTCTCCTCCCCAGACTACGGCGAACTCATTGACTCCCTGCCCCAGATCGTCTGGAGTTCTCCACCAAACGACTGGCCTGATTACTTCAACCGTCGCTGGTTCGAATACACCGGCCTGGTGCCCGAAGGTCAGAGGGCAGAGGACAGTGGACAGAGGACAGAGGATGGAACGGAGGGTTCAGGGTTCAGGGTTCAGGGAGGATACCCAGCCCTAAGAGCAATTGAGGGGGGCGTGCCAGCATCCAGTATCCAGCATCCAGTATCCAGCATCCAGTATCCCCGCCATCCATCATCCATTATCCATCACCCCGCCGCTTCCAAGCCTGGTTGGTATGCTGTGGTTCACGCGGACGATTTGCCCGGCTTCGTTGCCGAGTGGGAAACGGCCCTTCGGGCGGGTGCGCCGTTCGGCCTGATGGTGCGTTTGCGGCGCGCCGCAGATGGGGCGTTTCGGTGGCATCTAACCCGCGGCAATCCCATGCGCGATGCCGCAGGCCGAATCCGAAGATGGGTGGGCACGTTTAGCGACGTTGGAGACCGAGTCGAGGCGGAGGAAAGCCTGAAGCGATCTGCGGCAGAGTTGGCCAGGTCGAACGCTGAACTGAAAGAGTTTGCCTCTGCAGCCTCTCACGATTTGCAGGAACCTCCACGCCAGATCGCGAGCGTTATTCAGCTTTTGCTGGAACACCCTGAAAAGCTGAACGCAGAGACCGCGAAATGGCTTGGCGTCGCATACAGCGGGGCAAAACGGATGCAACGGCTCATGAACGGGCTGGTGGATTACGCGCGCCTCGGCACGAAACTGAAGCCATTTGCGGTCATTGAGAGCCAAGTGGCTTACGAACTGGCGGTCAATGAAATCAATTCTAAAATCAAGGAAACTGGCGCCTTACTGACCCACACCCCAATGCCCCGAGTGGCAGGCGACGAATCGGCCCTCGCCCGCCTGTTCAAAAACCTTCTCGACAATGCTCTGACCTTCCGGAGCACAGAGCCTCCCAGGGTCCAGATCCTGGTGGAGAAGCTGGGCAAAGAGTGGCGCTTTGAGATCCGGGACAACGGGATTGGGATTCCACCAAACTGCTTTCGGCGCTTATTTATTCTTTTTCAACGCTTTCATTCTCCAGCAGACGAATCGCGCATCGGCTTGGGATTGGCTGTCTCCAAGAAGATCGTCGAATTGCATCATGGGCGCATCTGGGCGGAGGCGCGGGAGGGTGGGGGCACGAGCTTTTTCTTCACACTGCCAGCAGTGCCGTAGAGGTTAAAAAGTTAAAAAGTTAAAACCGGTGACTACGATCCCACGATGCTTCGCGAGTGCACAGCTTTTGGAGTGCGCCAGTCCTCTGGCGCTTTGGATGATCCCGAAGCAAAAGCCAAAGCGGTAGAGGACTACTGGGCGGCGCACAGACATTGGTAACACTTCGCGCACACACATTGGTAACAGATGCTTGTCCTGCCCATGGGGTA
>PSRM01000322.1 GCA_003176045.1 Verrucomicrobiota bacterium
TTTGGTGTTTGGTGTTTGGTGTTTGCTGTTTGCTGTTTGGTGTTTGGTGTTTGGTGTTTGGTGTTTGGTGTTTGCCGAGCCTTCATTGAGCAGATTTGATCATACTTTCTCCAAATCAGCCAGCATGGCCTGCGCATGGCGCCTTGCCGCGTCGGTTTGGCCGCCTAACATTCGTGCCAATTCAGAAACGCGAGCTTTTGGATCAAGCGGCGTGATTTCGGAAATGGTCCGTCCGCTCTTTGTAATTTTGGCAGCCACATAATGTGCGCTCGCGGGCGCGGCGACCTGCGGCAAATGGGTAATGCAAAGCACCTGCCGTTTGCGCGCAATTTGCTGCATTTTTTCACCGACCGCTCGCGCCGTTTCCCCGCCTACATTCGCATCCACTTCATCGAACACAAGCACCGGCACCTGGTCCTGGGCCGCAAGCACGGTCTTGATGGCCAGCATGACTCGGGCAAGCTCTCCACTGGACGCGATGGCCCGCAAAGGCCGCGGTGGTTCCCCGAGGTTTGGAGCGAATTGGAATTCGATGGCGTCGAAGCCGGAACGTGAACTTTGTCCTCCACCTGGTCCTCCACTTTGTCGAATGCAGGATGCTGGATGCTGGATGGTGGATTCCGATGTACGTCCCCTGCCCTGTTTGCCAGACACAAGCGCAGAGTTTTCGAACGCGGAACTGATCACAATATCAAACCGACTCTGTTTGAAGCCGAGATCTGCGAGTTGCTGGCTGACAGCTTTGGACAGCCGCGGTATAAGCTTTCGACGGTGCTCGGAAAGCCGGTCTCCAGCCTTTTGGATTTCGGTGTCCAGTTGATCAAGCGCGGCCGCGATGCGGGCCAACTCGGTTTCACGTTGTTCCAGAGATTGGAGCTTGCGAGCAGCTTCCTCCCCAAAGGCGATTACATCAGCCACAGTCGCGCCGTACTTGCGCTTAAGAGATTGAATGAAATTCACGCGTTCCTCCAGTTGCTGCAATCGGCCAGGATCGGCCTCGATCCTCGATGAGTAACGAGAAAGTTCAGACCGCAGCTCGCTGAGTTGCGCCACTGCTTGCTCGTGCTGAGCCAGCAATGGTCCTGATGCGGGATCCGTTCGCTGCAACTCCTGCAACGCCCGGCCAATGGCGCCGGCCCTTGTCAGCAAGGAGTCATCGTTTTCACCGAGTGAATCCAGGGCCGCGCGGCTAAGTTGCAGCAGCCTGGCCGCGTTACTGGCGCGGCGAAAATCCTGTTCCAATTGCTCTTCCTCCTCGGGCTGAAGCCGGGCGCCTGAGATCTCGCTAACCTGAAACCTGAGCAAGTCGAGCTGACGCGCATAGGTTTGCTCATCAACGATCAAGGCAGCCTTCTCTTGCTCGAGTGCGGTCCGCTGGCTTACGAGTTTGGCAAATGCTTCGCGTTCTGCCTCAAGGCCCCCAAACGCGTCGAGGATGGACAATTGATTTCCGGGATGGAGCAAGGATTGGTGTTCGTGCGGGCCGTGAATATCCACAAGCCATTCACCAAGCGCCTTAAGCGTGCTCAGCGTCGTCGGCGAGCCGTTAATGAACTGCCGGTTTTGGCCCGCGGCGGTGAACGATCGCTTGAGAAGCAACTGTCCGTTTTCACAGGGTTCTAATCCGTGCTCATGAAGAAAACCCTTCACGGGGGCTTTCACTTCAGTGATGTCAAAGACCGCCTCGACCGAACATTCCTCACTTCCGCTGCGAATGAGAGTTCGTTCGGCGCGCTCGCCTAGCACGAGATTCAGCGCGCCGATAAGAATGGACTTGCCGGCCCCGGTTTCGCCAGTAATCACGTTGTACCCAGGCTGCAGTTCCAGGGTCAGATCAGCAACCAATGCCAGGTTTTTGATTCGAAGGGTGGCCAGCATCCTGCGATTCTCGATTTTCGATTCTTAGAGCGGGACTTTCAAGAAAAACGCGAAGCTAAGGACATTGCTCGCGGCTGGACAGGCACCTGGCCGTTCCGTCGTGAACTGCCCAATTCGACGGGTAGAACTTGCACTGCGAACTGCGCACCCTTCGCGGGCTGCAGCGGGGCGGCCTGTTTGTAGCGCCCTACATAAACATGTGTATACCCCCGCATTATTTCACTTGACTCCATTGCCAATTGTTTGCTAGGAAAAGAACGAATTGAGCCAATTATCGCGTCGCGAAAAAAGTTTGTACCCACACTTTTCACCTCACCATTAGTATTATGAAGAACCTTTCTATTCGATTGCTCGTGCCTTGCGTGGTGCTGGGCGCTTTGACCGCATCAGCTCAGCCGGTGACCATGAGTCCGCTGACCACCTGGGGAACCGGCGGCTGGCTTGCGCCTGGGGCTGGCGGGTACGCTTACCTCGGCACAGGCAATAATGAACGAGGTCTCGCCTACGGCAATGGCCATGTTTACCTGGTGAGTCACGCAAGCGTGAGCGGAACGACGGCCAATGTTCGCATGCTGGACCCGAACACAGGCGCTGATCTCGGCGGATTGAACAACAGCGGGATCACAGGCGGCACCTTTCTGGTAAATAATATCGCGGTCGGTGGCGATGGGACAATTTACGTGGCGAACCTGACGACGTCCACGGCTACCTCTGCGTTCAAGATTTATTCCTGGGCGACCGAGGCGTCCGTGCCGGCGGTGGCCTATAGCGGTACCGGTGGCATTTCGGGCGCGAGGCTCGGTGACGATCTGGCCGGCATCGGTAGCGGCGCCTCGACCCTGCTGGTGGCGGGTTACAACAGCTCGCCGAGTGTGGCGGGCAACAACGGGTTCGCTGTGATCAGTCCAAGCAGTGCGAGCGCGACGGCCGTTGGTTTTTCTGGCACGCCTCCGAACGCCGGCGATTTTCGGTTGGGCCTCACGATGAGTGATTCCAGCCACGTCCTTGGCAGCGCCGGCAGTTCGCTCTATAGCTACGCGAGTTTTTCGGGCGCCGCCGGGACTCTGGTGGCCAGGCCGGCAATCCCCGATCCCGCAGGCGCGACCGCGGATCGCCTGCTTGGGTACACGACCATCGCGGGCAGAGCGATTTTGGCAGTAGGCAGCGTCGGCGACTCGCATGTCAGCATCTACGACGTAACAGATCCGACAAACCCGATTTGGTTGGCAAGCGGCAATAACACGACCGGCTCGCTGACCGCCAACGGCAATGGCACCGGGGAGATTGCCTGGGGGCCGAACGTGGTCAATGGAGATGGGACGACTTCTGCGGACCTTTATACGATAAGCTCGAACCAGGGTATCCAGGCCTTCGTCGTGACCGTGCCGGAGCCGAGCGCGATTGCGATGGCTGGCTTGGGATTGGCGCTGTTGGCGATGTGCAGAGGAAAGCGGCGTATAGACCGCTGACCACCAACCAAAGGGTCGGATAAGCCGCGCTGGGGAACAGAGCTGGGTTAGGCCGCACTGATGTGCTGATTTGGTTATAATCTCCAACGTCTGAATGAAGAAGTTCGGCCCTCTCTTGACGGCCCATTGCCTCGTGCTGGGAAGCCTCTCCGCCAACGCCCAAGTCACCCTGAATCCATTGACCTCCTGGGGCAACAATGGCTGGCTGGCACCCGGTGGCGCAGATCACTACGTAACAACGGGCACGACCGAGCGGGGTTTAGCGTACGGAAACGGTCACGTCTATTTGGTGAGCCGCGCCAACGTGGGCGGCAACGCGATCAATATCCGTATCATGGATCCCAACACGGGCGCAGATTTGGGTGGTTTGGCGACTAGCGGAATCAGCGGGGGCACTTTTGCGGTTAATGCGGCTGGAGTAGGAGGGGACGGGACAATCTACGTTTGCAACGTGACTTCGGCGGATTCCAGTGCGAACCCATTCAAGGTTTATAGTTGGGCGACGGAAAGCGCGACTCCGACAGTGGCTTACAGTAGCGGCACACTGCTGAGCAACGGAAGGATTGGAGACGCGCTCGCGGCCAACGGCAGCGGTGCTTCCACAACGCTGGTCGTCGGTATAAGCAATGCGAACCCGAGCGCTCCCTTTAAGGGATACGGGATCGTGAATCCGCCGGCCAACACAGGAACGGCAGTCACGGTGAGCGCCGCGAACACGACCGACTTTCGGCTCAGCCTCTCATTCACGGATTCCAGCCATGTGATCGGAACGGAAATGGACTCGGGCACTCCATATTATCGCTACACGAGCTTTTCGGGAAGCAGCGGAACACTCATAGCCAGCCCAACTATACCCGATCCTGGGAACAAGAAGGCAGATCGGCTGCTCTCCTACACCGTCATCGGTGGGCGGGCGATCTTGGCGGTCGCCAACACCGTCGATTCCCATGTCAGCATTTACGACGTGACCGACCCGATCAATCCTGTGTGGCTGGCTAGTCAGACCAATACTTTTGGCAGCCTCGCGGTCAATATGAATTGGACGGGCGCGGTCGCCTGGGGCCCTTCCCACGACAACGGAGACGGAACCTCCTTAGCCGACCTGTACACCCTAAGCACTAGCCAAGGCATTCAGGCTTTCGTCGTCACGGTGCCTGAGCCGGGCGTCCTCACGATTAGCGGGCTGGGAATCGGGCTTCTGGGGGTGTGCCGTGGGAGGCGGCGTATGAAGCTAGATGGGCCGTGCTGCACAGGTCGGACGGACTCCGCCCCGCAGACCCAAGGCGCCGGGTGAGGGCACCCGGCCTACAGGCGCAGCGGTGTGGACATGTAGGCCGGGTGCCCTCACCCGGCGCGTTCGGAGAGAAATTCCCGAAGTAACGGTAGTCTCAACGAGAGTTCAGTCCGATTTCGCTCGCAGCCGCAAAGCCATGGTGATAGCATAGTTTTGATTCGCCGTGTGTAGTTTCAGGTTTCTCTTCTTCGCATCGGGCTTTTTCTTGGCTTGCGCGACCCATTCAGCAGCGGCGCCACCTCCAATCCAATCGGACGTCTGCGTCTATGGAGGCACATCCGGAGGAGTCGCGGCCGCGGTGACGGCGGCGAGACTAGGAAAAAGCGTTTCCCTTATTCTGTATAACTCGCACGTGGGCGGAATGACATCGGGCGGCCTTGGAGTGACCGACAAAGGCAACGCGGCTTCGATCGGGGGCATCGCGGCTGAGTTCTATTCGCGGGTTGGGCAGGTTTATGGATCTTCGACTCCCGTTTATTATTTCGAGCCACACGTCGCCGAGAACGTCTTTTGGCAAATGCTCGGGCAAGCTGGAGTAGCCGTCTATACGAATCAGCATTTGGCATCCGTATCGATGAATGGACAAATGATCAGCCAGATCACGATGGACAATGGCTCAAATTATGTGGCCAAAGAATTCATAGACACAACTTACGAGGGCGATCTCATGGCGATGGCAGGCGTAAGATTCACCTGGGGAAGGGAAAGCTCCAGCACCTACGGCGAGACTTACGGTGGCGGCCAGAATCCAACAAGGTCTTACAGCTATGATCCTTACGTAGTGCCTGGCAACGCGGCCAGCGGGCTCCTGCCATTGCTGCAATCCAACACTCCCCCAAGTCCAGGCACCGCAGATGACAAGCTCCAGACATACAACTACCGGCTTTGCCTGACGCAGGTGGCGGCGAATCAACTGCCGATCGCGGCGCCTACAAATTATTCGGAAGCGACTTACGAGTTGGTGCGGCGTTATGTTGCTGTCCGCGGCTCGGTGCAACTGAGCGATCTGATCAACATCCAGACGATCATCCCCAACGGAAAGACGGACATTAACGCAAACGGCGAACTTTCGACCGATTTCCTGGGCGGCAATTATGGATATGCCACCAACACCTACGCCGGGCGCGAAGCTATTCGTGCCGCGCATGAAAATTATATCCGCGGCCTGCTTTATTTTTATGCCACGAGCACAAACGTGCCGCTCAACGTGCGCACGCAGATGCAATCCTGGGGCCTTTCCAAAGACGAGTTTGCGGACAGCGGCGGCTGGCCGCACCAGCTCTATGTGCGCGAAGCGCGCAGGATGGTGAGCGACTACGTCATGACCCAGGGCGATTGCGTCGGAAACCGCGTAGCATCCGACCCGATTTGCCTGGCCAGTTACGGGATGGACTGTCATCCAGTGGAGCGAATTGCCTGGAACAGTTATGCGCAAACCGAAGGCGGGCTGGGCGGGATCGTCAGCTATCCCTACCCCGTGAGCTATCGCTCGATCATTCCGGGGACAAATCAATGCCAGAACCTGTTCTGCACCTTCGCGCTTTCGTCCAGCCACGTGGCCTTTGCCTCCATCCGCATGGAACCGGTGTTCATGATGCTGAGTCAAGCGGCGGGCACAGCGGCGGCGTTTGCAATAGATGACAATGTGCCAGTGCAACAGCTGAATTATGCGAAACTGGCGGCAGAATTGCGGGCAGACAACGCGCTGCTGGCCTGGTCGTGCTCCAGCGAGTACTACACAAACACGATCACTTTGGACCAGGGCAACACGTGCTATGTGACGGCCTCGTCAGGCTGGATCACCGGATCCAACCCAGGAGGCTGGAATAACTTTTACTGGACCGATGGATCCACTGGCAAAGGAACCAAATGGGTGAACTACACCCCTGCCCTGCCAACCAACGGCGTTTATGACATCTATCTTTGGTGGGTTGCCGCGTCCAATCGCGCAACGAACACTCCGGTCGATATCATCCATCCTGCCGGCACCAACCGGTTTTTTGTAAACCAAGTGATTCAGAGCAATAGCAGCACCTGGGTGAAGATCCTGCGCACCAACCTCAATGCGGGCAGCAGCTCGAGCGTGATCATCCGCAACGACGGCACCACTACCGGGACTTATTGCGTAGCCAACGCGGTACAGTGGCGCGCCGTGAACTTCACCATGCCTGCGCCGCCAGGAACCGCGCCGCCTGTGGTCGAGATCGTCGCAAGCGATGCAGTGGGCGGAGAGTTCGGCGCCAACTCCGGCAAATTCACGATCGTGCGAAATAATGACCCCAATTTATTGCCGCTTACGGTCAACTACACGCTCAGCGGCAACGCCAGCAACGGCGTGGATTACGCGTATCTGCCCGGCAGCGTTACCATTCCCGCCGGCGCCTTGGCGACGAATATCATCGTCGCTCCCCTCGGGACTTATCTTCCAACCGATCAAGCGACAGTAACCGTCACTTTGTCATCTTCCCCCAGTTTTAATCTCGATGCTTTGAGTAATGCGACGGTGGTCATTCAGGACAGACCGATCAACATTTGGCGCCGCGCAAACTTCACGACGGCAGAGTTGAACGACCCCATCATCAGCGGCGACTTGGCTGATCCAAACCACGATGGATTTTCCAACCTGATGTCCTATGCCTTGGGTGTCTCTCCCAAGGATCCAGCGCCAGCTAATCTGCCATCGGCCAGCATTCAAGGCGGATACCTCACCCTGACCTGCAGCCACGCCAAGGCCGCCACCGATGTCGCGTTAACGCTTGATGAATCCGCGGATTTTGTGCATTGGCAGTCGGGACCCGCAGTAATCCAAACGCTGAATACCGTGGACCAGGGGACGACTCTGGGAATTACGGTGCGCTTGGTGACATCAGTGAACGCAGCGCCGGGTGGGTTTTTGAGGCTCAGAGCGAGCAGGTTGTAGCCTCTGTTCTCTCCGTTTCCTCCTGTTAAATCCCAACCTCTCTCTTAACCTCTGCAAACTTCTCAATCGCCAACGCCAGATCAGCCTCGCTGTGCGCCGCCGAAACCTGGACTCGTATCCGAGCTTTCCTCTGCGGCACAACCGGATAAGAAAACCCAATCACATAAATCCCCTTCGCGAGCAGCGCGTCTGCCATTCTTGCCGCCAGAGCCGCGTCACCCAGCATGATCGGCACGATAGGATGCGTCCCGGGCAAAATCGTGAATCCAAGCTCCGCCATGCCTTCGCGGAAAAACTTTGTATTGGATTCGAGCCCGTCCCGCAGTTCGGTGGAACTTGATAAAAGCTCAAGCACTTTGAGAGTCGCGCCGGCAATTGCCGGGGCCAGCGTGTTCGAGAAGAGATAAGGGCGCGAACGCTGGCGCAGGTACTCGATAATTTCCTTCCGGCCACTGGTGTAGCCGCCGCTGGCGCCACCAAGAGCTTTTCCCAGCGTGCCGGTGAGCAGATCCACACGACCCTTCACGCCATGATGTTCGTGAGTGCCGCGGCCATGTTTGCCCATGAAACCCACTGCGTGTGAGTCGTCCACCATCACCAGGGCCTTATGCTTCTCGGCCAGGTCGCAGATGGCCGGCAGGTTTGCCAGGTAGCCGTCCATCGAAAACACGCCATCGGTGGCAATCATTCGAAAGCGCGCGCCGGCAGCCTGCTTCAGTTGGGTTTCGAGATCGGCCATGTCGGAGTTTCGATACCGGTACCGCTGCGCCTTGCAGAGGCGAATGCCGTCAATGATGCTGGCATGGTTCAGTTCGTCGGAAATGACCGCATCCTCGGCCCCGAGCAACGTCTCGAACAAGCCGCCGTTGGCGTCGAAGCACGACGAGTAAAGGATGGTGTCTTCCGTGCCGAGAAATTCGCTGAGCGCCCGCTCGAGCTGCTTATGCACGCCCTGGGTCCCGCAAATGAACCGCACACTGGCCATGCCGTAACCCCATTGGTCGAGGGCATCCTTTGCCGCCGCGAGCACCGCAGGATCCTGCGCCAGCCCCAGATAGTTATTCGCGCAGAGATTAAGGACAGGTTTGCCATCCGCTACGCGGATCGTTGTGCCCTGGGGCGTAATAATGACCCGCTCCGTTTTCCAGGTGCCCGCCGCGCGTACTGCTGCCAACTCGGACCCAACGTGCTGCTTAAAATCGCCAAACATGTGCAGGTGAAAGGAGCCGCGGACGGCCTCGTCCGCGTCCGAAATATGCATTGTAACCACCTAACTCATTTAACCTATTTAACCCTTTGGTTCCGCCTTCGCCGCATTCGTCTCCAATTCGCGTTCATTAGCGTTTATTCGCGGTAACCATGTTGTGCAACGCTGCTCGGTTTTCCCCATTTAACCATTTAACTCATTTAACCTGTTTAACCCTTTAGTCTCGGCTTCCTCATGTAACCATGTAACTCATGTAACTCATGTAACCTATTTAACCCTTTAGTTGCGCCGTCGCCGCATTCGTGTCCATTCGTGTTCATTCGTGGTTTTCCCCAGCTCATCGCTTATCGCCAATTCAAAATAATCTTCCCCGAATTCCCACTCCGCATCACCTCAAACGCCTTCTCGAACTCCGTATAGTGATACCTATGTGTAATCACCGGCCTCAGATCCAGCCCGCTCTCGAGCATGACGCTCATCATGTACCAGGTCTCATACATCTCGCGTCCGTAAATGCCTTTCAAAGTGAGCATGTTGAAAATGACTTTGTTCCAATCGAACGGGACCGCCCCGGACGGGATCCCCAGGATGGCAATCTTCCCGCCGTGACACATATTGTCAACCATGTCGCGCAACGCCGCCGGTTGACCGGACATCTCCAGGCCCACATCGAAGCCCTCTTTCATTCCAAGCTGCTTCTGAACCTCAGCCAGCGAGGTGCCGTTTTTGATATTCAGGGCCACTCTAGCCCCCATCTTTTTGGCAAGGTCCAGGCGGTATTCGTTGAGATCGGTAACCACCACAAATCGCGCGCCAGCGTGCTTCGCGACCGCAACCGCCATGATCCCGATAGGACCAGCACCGGTAATGAGCACATCCTCCCCAAGCACTGGAAAAGTAAGCGCCGTGTGTACCGCATTGCCGAATGGATCGAATATGGCCGCGACATCGCGATCAATGTTCTTGCGATGATGCCAGACGTTGGTCATTGGCACGGAGATAAACTCCGCGAATGCGCCAGGCCGATTGACGCCAATGCCCTGGGTGTCCTTGCAAAGATGTCTGCGTCCCGCCAGGCAATTACGGCAGCGGCCGCACACCACATGCCCCTCAGCGCTGACAACCTCGCCCGGAAAAAAATCGGTCACATTCGAGCCAGTAGCAACGACTTCCCCGACAAACTCGTGCCCGATAACCATCGGCACCGGAATAGTCTTTTGCGCCCACGCATCCCAACTGTAGATATGAAGATCAGTCCCGCAAATACCGGCGCGATCCACCCGGATGAGGACGTCATTTATGCCCGGCCGCGGCTCCGGCACTTCATCGAGCCAGAGACCGGGTTTCGTTTCTTTTTTGACCAGCGCCTTCAATCCCTCGCAGTTTAAACCGCCCCTAACGGCTTGCAACGCTTCATTGACAGCTCGTCTCTTTCCGGCGCCGCGTTAGGCGCATTTGGTTCAACCCGGAGGGCTGGCAGATGGTAGCCGGGGGTCGCTCCGGCCGAGCGGAGCGACCCCCGGTTGGCCAAGCCTAAACGGGCCGCACCCCGAAGGGGTGCCACAGTCAGGTCCCTCTCATTAACGCCGCGGCTTTAGCCCGGTGCAAAGCGCTCATCACCGACTAACCGTTTCAACGGTTTGTCGCACTACTACGTGGACGCGGTCATAAATACCGTGACGTAGGGCAGCCTTTCCAGGCTGCCGGTGAGCCGGGCTTTTCAGCCCGGCGGCCGTCGGGCGGCTAAAAG
>PSRM01000147.1 GCA_003176045.1 Verrucomicrobiota bacterium
TAGGGCAGGCTTTCGAGCCTGCCGGTGAGGGCGGCTTTTAGCCGCCCGACGGCCGCCGGGCTGAAAAGCCCGGCCCACCGTCAGCCTGGAAAGGCTGCCCTACGTCACAGTATTTATGACCGCGTCCACTAAGCCAGGCAGCGGCTCCATTTGAATGCGCTTTCGAGAGCCGCCGGGAAGTGTTAAATACTGGCACATGACGCGTGACGAAGCGCTTGCACTGCTGAGGGAATACACGAAATCCGAATCGCTGCTAAAGCACGCCTTCGCCGTCGAGGCAGCCATGCGCGGTTACGCTGGTCGGTTCGGCGAGAACGTGGAGACCTGGGGCATCACTGGCTTGATTCACGACTTCGACTACGAGCGCTGGCCTCAACCACCGGAGCATACCCGGCAGGGTGCCCGCATCCTGCGCGAGCGCGGGGTGGACGAAGAAATTGTGGGAGCGATACTCTCACACGCTGATTGGAATTGGGAGCAGTACCCGATGGATCGTCCATTGCGCAAGACCCTGTTCGCGGTGGACGAGTTGTGCGGTTTTATCACCGCGGTGGCCTATGTGCGGCCTGAGAAGTTGGAAGGGATGTCACCCAGCAGCGTGCTCAAAAAGATGAAACACAAGGCGTTTGCGGCTGCAGTGAGTCGTGAGGATATAGAACGAGGCGCGCAGCTACTGGGCCTGCCGCTGAGCGAGCATATCCAGAACGCAATCGCCGCCATGCATGGCGTCGCGAAGGAGTTGGGGCTGGCATCAAGTCAAGTGAGGTAATTCTTTCTATCAGCAACAGTTCGTGCGGAACCGCAAGTCAGACGAGTTGGATTTCGAATTTCTCCAGCCAATAGAGCGCTTCGTCTGAATCGGCCAGAGAGCCTATCGCCTTTTCAGCGAGGAGGCTTTGAAGATCGTTTCGGTCGAACAGAGCAAGGCACGGTCTGTTGGTGAAGCGGCTGCTGAATTTGATGCCTCCGAAGTTGGCCGGATGCTGCTGGATAGCCAATCCCCAAGCCTGAGGAACCGACAAATCGTAGCTCATCAGCGCTGCCATATCCACGTTGAGCGCGTTTCTGACACCGGTTCTACCGATATCACAGACCCGAATTGGCGGCACCTTGATCACCGACAAACCGATGCTCATCCAGAGTGTTTTCAATACCCGGTGGTCGTGTTCAAAAACAGTGTCGCCAAATCGTTCCCAAAGACAGGTTTCCAGGTCTGTGCCCAGGTACAGGAAACCGTATGGGCAATCGGGATGCGAGAACCTGTGCGCGGGGTTGACGCTGAAAGCGATGGCCTTCTGCGAAGCCGGATGCACGCGGTACCAAGCGCGCGCTGCCAGACGCGAATGTGGTAACATTCGTTGCGCCAGATCCGGCGGCGGCAGTCGTAGCGGCCGAGTCGGCGCACTACTCGACATAAGCTTGGGCAGCTACGAGGATGGGTTCCAATTTGTTCTCGCGCAGATAGTCCAGAGGGCGTCGTCCATTGAGGCGCTGGTTCTTCTGCAGAAAGAAGAGCATTCTGCCCCAGTCGTCAATGCGACCGTTTTTGTTCAGAACTCGGAGAGTCTCTTCAATCCCAGCAACGACACGGTGCTCGCTGAACTGCCAAACAGGGAAACGAACGGCGTTCTGGCGCTCTTCTCTCCAGCCGACGATGTTGCCGTGGTGGTAGCGGTTCAGAATTGCAGTTTTGGAAAGACCGATTTCTTTAGCGGCTTCATCCGCAGATAGGCTGCCACCTTCCTCCGCGATCAGTTGTTGTCGCGCCGAAAGACCGCGAGCGATGGCGTTTGCCAGGCGGTTTTCTCTTTTCGTGGATGGGAACGTGGCGCTAAACGCCACGCTGGCAAGCTGGGCCAGTTTGACTGGATCGGCTTTCTTCCGCCTTTTTTCGAGCACAGCCTGAAACTCGTCCACGATTTCTCGCTCGCTCGGCGCCAGCGGCTTGAATTGTGTTTCTGCGATTATACTCGGCATACTTAATGAAAGATGGCCTCTATAACGAAATTGTCAACTTCGTTAAGTAGGATTCCTCAATCGGCCGTGTCTGGCGCTGTTCGCCGCAGAGGCATGCAGGCCAGGCTGCGGGTGAGGGCGCTGGGCCGTTGACCGCGCTCAACGAGGCCGTGGACTGGACTGGCTCGACGAGCGAAAAGAAGCCTTGTTCTAGAGCTCATCGCCTTAGGGTTGTGCGTTCTTTGGATTTTCCCCGACTATCAAGGCTCTTCATGGCCGATTCAACCTGCCTTTTGTATTTGGGAAACTTTCTCAGCACCTCCTTGAGGACCTTGCGACTTGCGGAGACCTCGAACCTCTCTGATCCCAGCGTCCTAATCGCGACTTCCTGTAGATCTTTGTTGTGATCCATTTCGTTCGTCAGATATTGTTGTCCAACGGC
Organism: Verrucomicrobiota bacterium; assembly: GCA_003176045.1. GTDB lineage: Bacteria > Verrucomicrobiota > Verrucomicrobiia > Limisphaerales > UBA8199 > PSRM01. The sequence goes on from PSRM01000147.1 coordinate 2,399, forward strand.
AACCATGCTCACAAACCCAAAGCTGCCTTCCGAAACCGCCATTACGTCGCGCGAGGCGAGATCAATGTCGCGAGCGTTGGCCAATCCAGCCCCGATATTTGAGGCGAGAGCGATTTCCTGGCCGTGTAGCGAAAAGCGAATAATTTGCGTTTGCCCGTTAGTAGGCTGATAACCGTTTACCTTAAGGAAATGCCCAGGTCTGACGCGTGGCAAGTCAAAGTAACTGTTCCCGCACCAACTAAACGCATGCGGTTGGGCTCTGACCCAGTGATCGCTGGCGTCTAACACCTCGAGCTTTAGGTAAATATCGCGGTCCTGAGCTTCCAGGTAGATTTCATTCGTCCCGGCATTAATCAAGTAAACGGGGATTGACCCCTTGGTTCCCCTCACGCCGTAGTCGGCGACAAGCGCCAGTTTTCCCAACTCCGGTCGTACTTCCTTTGGCAACTGCTCGTTAGGCAAATCCGAATCCGACGCAAATCCACTGGTCCTCGCAAAAATGAGGAGTAGCAGGCACACACTCGCTCTCGTTGCAGAAAAGGAATTGTACGAACCACTCATGCGCATGTTCTCACCCGCGTAGCGTTCAGTACATTTGGACGCCGGAAAAGCAATTTCTCATCATTTTAATTAGGCTAGGCTCAGCGCCAAAGGCCCTTACCGGGAACGTGCCGAAGGCCTTCACCTTGACCGGCACCGCAAAGAACCGGGCGCCGTTTTCCGGCAATGCGGCCAAACCGCACAAGTGCTCCACGATGGGGATCCCGGCGCTGAGCAATGTTGAATGGACAGGCCGTGCCAGATCCGCTGTATCGTCAATATTCAGGGAATCAATGCCTACCATTGTAGCACCGGCCTCACGCAAGAATTGCGCGGCATCTGCCGTCAAGAACGGATGGCCTTCAAAATACTGGTCGGTGCGCCAGTGTTGGTCCCAACCGGTCGCAACCAGCACGGCTTTGCCGGCAACCTCAAGGCGCTCAAAGTAATCGGGTCCGATCTGCCGCTGCCCACGAGGTACGCGCACCACGACCGTATCGAGGTTTGCCAGGCGCTCCAGGGGCAGTTGCGACAAATCCAAACCGTCGGCGTAACGATGAAACGGTGAATCCACATAGGTGCCGGTGTTCGCGACCATCTCGATCCTGCCGATGTGGAATTCGGTGCCTGGGGCATAGCGGGCTCGGGACGCTTCGCGGCTCAGGTAGTCGCAGATGACAGGCGCGGGCAGCCCTTTGTAGGTCACCATCCCGTGTTCTACGGTATGGCTCAGATCAATCAGGGAGGCTTTCATTTTGAAGGCGGCTATGAAACAGCATTAACGCAGAGACGCAAAGATGCAAAGACGCAGAGAAAGCTGACAGAAATATTTTTGGACAGAAAAATGTTGGCAGGAAGATTTTGTGGGCGGGAAAATCAGAAGAAATCATTTTTCTGCCGCCAAATTTTCCTGCCAAGACATTCGTTTGCCCTTCTTTGCGGCTGACGTCGCACGTCGAGGGCATCTTAAACCATTTCATCGTGCAGGCCGCTGGGCAACGATTCGATGCATGCCGCCGGCCGGTCCGGGGAAGCTCAATACACAGTTGGTGGCGGAGACCGCCCAACTGACGCGGTTTGCGCCGGAAGCGGTCTGGCTGGCGCTTTTGCCTGGGAACCAGACCGCGTAGCGAGGCGCCAGGGAATTGGCAGGCATGAATTCCAGAGTATCCTCTGCAGTACCATGGTTATAGACCTTCGCGGCTTGATATTTGAAATAGCCGCCGGGGCCGCACGCCATGCCGTAATGCCCCGCTAGACAAATCCATGCATTGGTCACTTCCCGGGTAATGCCTGACAGATTGGTTATGATGGCTGATCCAATGTGCCACTCGAGCAGACGGCTGCCACCGTTCAGCGGCGCATTCTCGATCCCCGCGGTGAAGCTGCCGACGGAGCGGTTGGCCACATGCCTGGCTGGCCGGGGGACTTCAACGATCGCCACCGTTTCACCGGTGCAATCTACATACACTGCCGTCGTGCCGTTGGCGCCGTTTGTTAGTTCCAGTTCGGCGGTGAAGGCGATGCCGTTGGTTGCCATATTGACCAGGCGGGCGCTGGTCGGCTTGCCCATCGCGCCCAGGCCCAGCACCCCCGGCACCCGCGGCGTCACGGTATAAACGTCATTTGGAAACCGGGTCGTGGGCGCCTCAATAATCGCATTAATGCGGGCCGGCTTGCTATTGGTCTGCGGACCATAGCAAATTGAGCAGAATCCATTGGCGCCGCGTTGTTCGATGACCCCGACGTCAGGCATGAAAATCAAAGACGGACGCGGCGCCACGCTCGCGCCGGCCGGATACTTCGCGTGGGCCCAGTGCAGCCAGGCCAGCGAGCTGCGGTAAGCCTGGACGGCCTCGCGGCCGAAACCGTAGCGCGTACCCGGCCCCACGAATCGGCCATCGCCGCTAATGCTTTGCCGGTAGCGCTCCAATTGACTGACCCGCTCGTCAGCCCAGCGGGCAATCGGGTCATTGAAATGCGCGGCCATCCAGGCCAGGTAGGCATTCTGCTCGTAATCGTTGAGGTCCCAATCCTCGCCCGCGGGAAAATGCATCTCGCCCGAATCCAGCAGCAAATAAGTGTAATTGGTCCAGGCAGCCAGGACATTGTGCGTGGCAAAGGGCTCGAGTTCGGCGGCCACCGCCGGGTTCGCCAGCAGGGCCATCAGCCAGGAATCGCCAGGCATCTCACCCGAGCAGGCCTTGTAGCCGGGATGATAAAAGCCGTGATTCTCCAGCGCCCAATCAGGGTAATGCGTCACCGTCGTGATCCAGGACGCCAGGGGATCTCCGTTTGTATTGGCGACGGTGTGGGTGTTAACCAGGTATTGTTTCGCCGACCTCAGCCACGATGGCGCGTTGGTGTTTGTGCTCATCCAGGCGGCGGCCAGCGCGACCACGTGACTGTTCCACGCGTTCTCCTCGGCCTTGGTGTCGTTCACCCAACCTGATTCGGGCGGGATGCCCGCCCGATAGTTGGCGTCGTCAGCCACGGCCCGCTGCACGGCGCGGACGGTCTCTGCAGGCAGGTCCGCTTGCGCTAACAGGCATGCTATTCCCATGTGCCCGGCCCAATAAGACGACTGCCATTCGTGGCCCCATTGCTTGCCTTTCGGAAAGACGTTCGTGCCGCTGACATGAGTGTTGGCGGCGAAATTGAGCGCCTGACGGACCCGGTCGAGCCGCACGGCCCGGTTGGTGGCGTTCGGAAACTCTTTGGCCAGCACCGCGTAGGCCACCGCTATCCCACACGAGGTGCGGATGCCCTCACCCCTGGCGCCATCGCCGAAGTAGCCGGCATCGGCGGGGGCATTCGAATAAGCCGCCGTGTGCCAATTGGCCTCGGCATACGGTTCGAAATCCAGCAGACAATCCAGGTAAGTCTTTTGAGAGCTCGCGTGAAGGCAGTCGCGCGCAAATCCAGCCAAGAATAACACGAAAACCATCAGGCAGCGCCTGCCGCGCCGACTTGTCTCGCAGACTCGCCTGGCTGAAACATGGCGAAAGCGGAAGCTCGGCGTAGGCGGAAGCGCAGCGCAGGCAGGTCCGTTAAACTCTTTCATTATCATTGGCCATCTATGTTTGGGCGGTTCGGAATCGTCACGGAATCGAGCAAACGACGGAATCTATTATGTCTGTCTGCCGAGCGCTTGAGTGAATTTCGGTATGCGACCTAACACCGCAGTGCTAGCTTTCGTCCGGCTCCGGCGCATTAGTGTCTCCGTCCTTTTTGGGTGATTGCACCCGCAGCTTCGCCAACTTTCCGGTGTCCCCAAACCAGGAGATGGCTCCACAACGCGTGCACATCCGGGCGTTGGTGTCCACAAAGCTGTCCTTGAAGGTCCAGAACTTTGTTTTGTGCGGAACGAAATAGACCAGCCCTGCACCGCGCACCTTGCCTTCGACGAGCTCAGTATGCCGGCAAACTGGGCAGACCTCGCGCGCCTTGTCCAGGTCCTTTTCGC
>PSRM01000054.1 GCA_003176045.1 Verrucomicrobiota bacterium
CCCCCCCGCCGTTGAGTCTTTCCCCAATTTTCAGAAGCGCGGCATTTATGCCGCTTCACCGTCCGTAATGCGATGAACGGGCCTGAAAGCCGGGGCCCTTTTGTGCGTTCGGGCGTAAAGCGGCATGAATGCCGCGCTCCGTCCCCCCATCGATTGCTGCCCTCTCAGCTTCCCTCCTTGACCAGCGCGTAACCTGGGTTAAAGTGCAATTGATTGACCGCGTGAGTTTGTCCTGCGCACCAAAGCAAATTGCACGTTGCCCGCCTGTGAGGTGGGTGGGCTTGGTCGTCGCCGCGCTGGTTGTTACGGTTGCTCGTGGCGCGGATCTTAATTCTGATTTCCCTCGCCCTGAGCCCGGCCCGCGCAAGGAGTTGCCGGCTGCCTTTGATAAACAGTCTCCCTCCTCCATTTCGGATCTTCGAGTGATTGAACGCCATGTAAAAACCCTGGCCGCTCGAGTATCTCCGGCGGTTGTGGCCGTTGAAGTCGGCTATGGCAGTGGCAGCGGCGTCATCATCTCCTCCAATGGCCTGGTTTTAACGGCCGGTCATGTCTGTGGCAGAGCCGGCCGGTCCGTGCTGTTTACTTTCGCCAATGGCAAGACAGTCCACGGGAAGACCCTTGGTCTAAACGACGATGATGACACTGGCTTGATGCGAATAACCGATCCAGGGCCATGGCCTTGCGTGGCCGTCGGCGACCTCGATCGCGCCCGCAATGGCCAATGGGTCCTGGCCCTCGGCCACCCAGGCGGATTCGATGCCAAACGCTCTTTGGTCGTGCGCCTGGGGCGAATCATTCGTCTGCAGCCGGATGCATTGCAAACGGATTGTGCGATCAGCCCCGGTGACTCCGGTGGGCCGCTGTTCGATATGTACGGCCGGGTCATCGCCATCCACAGCTACATCAGCAACGCGGCTACACAGAATTATCATGTGCCCATTACAGCATTCTTTGATAACTGGGAAGAAATGGCGGCAGGGAGCAATGCGCAACGAGCAACGAAGCAGGAGTGAGCCATGTCTAACCTCGCAATTGGGTCCGTTCGGGCGCTGGCGCTAGCTGTAGCGCTGGTTGCGACAACCGCATCGGGGCAGGATCGTTCTGTTCCTGCGCTGGCCCGAAATCGCTACCGCAGCGGAGAAGAAACTTTGCGCGCGTTTGCGCCAGTGTCTGAGGCGACGCGGACTTCAATTGTGAAACTGAACGTCAATAGCGCAACGGTAGCGTTGGCGACAATAATGACGTCTGATGGTCTGGCGTTGACGAAGGCGAGCGAAATTAAAAAAGGAAAGCTCACCGCGTGGCTTGCGACTGAAAAAGAAGTTGATGCGGAGATCCTGGCCACCGACGAGGACGAAGACGTGGCTTTGGTACGCGTGCACGGTCCGGGCCTTAAACCTGTTCGCTGGGCGAGCGACTCGGTTTCTGTGGGTCAATGGGCGATCACGCCGGGTATCGCCGACACTCCCCAAGCCGTTGGGATTATAAGTGCCCTGCCCCGCCGAATCCGCCCCACCCGCGCTTATATCGGGATTGAGTTCGACCTGAAAGCCGCCAGGCCGCAGATTGCGGCGCTGATGGAAGGACTGGGCGCTGAGAAAGCCGGCCTCAAACAAGGCGACATAATTGTGAGGGTCAACGAGACCGGAGTGACCAATCGCGAGCAAGTCATCGAGATCGTGCGGGATTTTCGCGAAGGCCAGATTCTCAAATTGCGCCTTCAACGCGCGGGCCAAGAGTTTGAAAAGGATATCAAATTGATGCCGCTGCCCGCGTCGCTTGCGGAATTTGGCTTTGGCGGCCGACGCGGACTTGGAGAACTCAATGGAGCCGTTAGCACACGAGCGGAGGGATTTGAGCAAGCCATCGAACACGATACCGTTTTACAACCCTGGCTGTGCGGCGGACCACTGGTCAACCTCGATGGACAGGCCGTTGGTCTGAATATCGCTCATGCCAGCCGTGTTTCCACCTACGCTTTGCCGGCTCCATTGGTAAAGAGCCTGTTTGAAAAGCTGAGTCAATCGGCAGTTCGACGCGCTGGGTCGTAGAGGCGCCTCGTGCGGCATTAGTCCCGCAGGGACGGCAGAAAATAGCCCACCGATTCATCGGTGGGACCAAGGGAGTCAAACCCCATAAGTCCCGTCAGGGACGACAGAAGAAGTTTTCTTTCGTCCCTGACGGGACTCGTGGTTCGTGAAACTCCGTCCCCCACCGATGAATCGGTGGGCTATTGTCTTTCGTCCCTGCCGGGACTTGTGAAATCTGGAAGCCGCCACAACTGGTCGGCGGCGGGCCGCGGGCACGGAGCGCGGCATTTATGCCGCTTCACGCCCCGAACAGCACGGAAGCGCTTGGGTTATCAGGCGCGTGCATCGCGATGGACGGTGAAGCGGCATAAATGCCGCGTTCCTGCCCGGTGGTAGTACCAAGATGCGCCCAAGTCGCTTCCAATAGCCACTTTACTTTTTGCCTTTTTAGGCTAAAAGTATCGGCGTGGAAGTCATATCAATGCGTGAGCGCAGCAGTATGCCCACGCCACGACAGGAAGGGATTCTGCCTGCACCAGAGCTGGATAGCGCTATCAAGCGCTCCCAGTCGTACTTGCTTAGCGAGCAAAAAGCTGAGGGCTACTGGATCGGCGAATTGATGGTGGATGCCACGCTCGTGGCTGACAAACTCGCCTATCACCATTGGGACGGAAAGGTGGACCGGCAATGGCAGCGCAAGGCGGTCAATCACATTTTTTCCATGCAGTTGTCCGAGGGCGGGTGGAACATCTACTACGGCGGGCCTTCGGAAGTAAACGCCACGATCAAGTGCTATTTGGCGCTCAAGCTGGCGGGTGTTCCCGTGACCGACCCACGCATGCTGAGAGCACGAGCAGTTGCGCTGAGTCTTGGTGGCGTGCCGCGCATGAACACTTTCTCCAAGCTCTACCTGGCGCTGCTCGGTCTGTTTCCATGGGATTATGTGCCGACGATTCCTTCCGACTTTATTCTGGTGGGAAAATGGTTCTACGTGAACCTCAATGAGATGAGTTCCTGGAGCCGTTCGATGCTGGTGCCGCTGGCCATCATCAATCATTTCAAACCCACCAGGCCCCTGGATCATAACGTAAACCTGGATGAGCTTTACCCGGAGGGCATGCACGAGCGTGATCTTGCGCTGGCGCCTGACCCCGAGCGAATTACATGGCGCAATTTCTTTCTCTGGCTCGATCGCCTTCACAAGTTTGCAGAATGGTTCGCGCAAAATGGGATTCATCCTTTTCGCAGGCGCGCACTGAAAAAGGCCGAGAAATGGATGCTCGAACGGTTTGAAGGCTCAGATGGACTGGCCGCGATTTTTCCCGCAATGCTCAATTCGTTGATCGCTCTCAAGGCGCTGGGTTATGCGGACGATCATCCCGAGGTGGTTCGCGCGGAGCAGGCTCTCAAGAATCTCGAACACGAAACCAGGGACACGGTGCGAATCGAGCCTTGTTTCTCCCCGGTTTGGGACACTGCGATCGTCAACATTTGCCTTCATGAATCGGGCATTTCCGCCGAGCACCCGGCGCTGAAGAGGGCGACCGATTGGCTTATAGCCCGTGAGATCCGGTTCCGAGGCGATTGGTATTATAAAAATCCCGCGAAGGTGGAACCCAGTGGTTGGGTTTTCGAGTTTGACAACAAATGGAATCCCGATGTGGACGACACCGCAATGGTGTTGCTCGCGCTGCGAAAAGTGCCTACCGATGACCGAAAGAAGCGCGATGAATGTTTCCAGCGCGGCCTCAAATGGATGATGACCTTCCAGTGCAAGGATGGCGGATGGGCCTCCTTTGACAAAGATTGCACCAAAGGCGTTCTGGAAAAGGTACCCTTCGCCGACCACAACGCCATGCTCGATCCCGAATGTGCGGACATCACCGCTCGCATCCTGGAGTTGCTCGGTTACGAGGGCTGGAGCATCGAACATCCCCAGGTGCAAAAGGGCCTCAAGTTCGTGCGCGAACACCAGGAAGCCGACGGCTCGTGGTACGGTCGCTGGGGCGTGAACTATATTTACGGAACGTGGCAAGTGCTCCGCGGCCTGCGGGCTTTGAGCCTGAACATGAATGAGGCATGGCTGCTCAAAGCCCGCGATTGGCTCGAAAGTGTTCAACACGAAGACGGCGGCTGGGGCGAACGATGCGACACCTATGATGATCCGGTGTTCAAGGGGCAAGGTCCAAGCACTGCGTCACAAACTGCATGGGCGGTCATGGGCCTATGCGCTTTTGATGATCCAAATCGCCAAAGCCTTCAACGCGGGATTGAATACCTGATCCGCACACAAAATCCAGATGGCTCCTGGACCGAACTCGAAACCACCGGGACCGGTTTTCCCAAAGTCTTCTACCTAAAGTACGACATGTACCGAAACGCCTGGCCGCTGCTGGCTATGGCGACATACCGGAAGATTTGCGCGAGCACGGGCAGGCAAATTGAAGTTCCATAGGCCATTTCAACATGGCTTCCGATGCTTTCAAATCGTGGTGGGCCAGCTTTTCGGAGACTGGTGATATCTGCCCTGTTAAACTTGGATGCACCCGGGAAGAGCTACGATGTTTATTTGGAGAGCCGGACGCCGTTGGAGTTGTGTCGCACAAACGTAAGACACCCGCGATCTGGAAATACGGTGAATTGGAGTTCCATTTCGGCAGGAAGCCTTCAGATACGCTTTGGCTGATTTATTCAGATACTCCAGATGGAATCGTCAAGGTTTGCATCCCGCGAAGCTCGGCCCTGAAGACTTAAGAGATCTGAAAAGCGCTGAAAGCGCGATTCATGGAAGGGGCGGGGACGGCCTCGTCCCCGGTCCTGGAGCAGAGACAAAGATTAAACCGGGGACGAGGCCGTCCCCGCCCCTTGTTTAATGCGCCCTGACCATCACGCGGCCGTTTGGCGGGCAAGCATCGCGTTTTTGCCGCCCTCCTCGTCTCGCGAGGGCTGGGCAAACCCAGTCGGTCGGGTGGTAAGCTCCCGCACCCGGTCGGCCAGAGTTGATTGGACTCCCTGTAACTGTTCCATGGTATGTTTGAGGCTGTTGAGACCTGTCTGTTGCGCGTGTTCCAGGGCCTCCTGCAATTTTGCGTGGGCTTGCTTGCTCCTGGCCAGTTCAGTCTCCAATTGCTTTGCCTGCCGCTCGGCGTCTTCGCGGCCTTTGGTTTCCTGGGCCAGCGATTCCTTTAGGCGTTTGAGGCGTTGCAGCGCATCCACGAGTGACGGTGGAGCTTGCGGGCTCTGCGCCTGCGGACTGGCTGCCTGCGCCAGAGCCGATGAGTCGTCAGAAACGCCAGCTCGCGCCGGTAGTTGTGCTGGTTGCGGTTCTGGCAAGCCGCCGGGTGAGGGCACCCGGCCTACAGGGGCATCGCCTTCGACTTGTAGGCCGCGTGCCCCCACGCGGCGTGGCATGATTCGGAAAAGAGCGTGGAATATGCGGGCTAGGAGCCCACCGCTAGTGCGAGCCTGCACGGGTTGCGGCGTCGTAGCGGCTTCGGGCCGAAGCGGAGTTCGGCGTTGCGCGGCTGGACCTTCGGCCTGCGGCTCAGTCTTTTGCTCAGCGGCCGCCTGGGTCGGTTGCGATGCCTTTCCTCCGGCCTGGTTCAGGGACTTGACCTTTTCGTCCACCTGGTGCTGGACCGACTCTAATTCCTTCGTGCGCGCCTCCAGCTTAAAGTGCTCGGCGACGTAGGTCTTCTTGAGTACGCCGAGTTGCTGTTGGACCTCAGTTAGTTTTTCTCGGAGATTGGCCTGGGCCTGCTTGCTTTCGGCCAACTCGGCTTCCAATTTGCCTTCGTGCTGACCGACCTTCCCTGCCTGTTGCTCGGCTCCTTGCCGACGCCGCGTTTCCTCCGCCAATTGCGCCGTCAATTCCTGCACCCTCTGGTCCAAAGTCGCCTGGGCCGCCCATAACTCTTTAGCCAGACCTTCCAACCCGGCCTGCTCCTTTTCGAACGCTTCCTTCTGCGTCTGCAACTGATGCTGCGCCTCTTCCAACTGCTGGCGCAACTCTCCCTGCGTTTGCTGATGCTCCGTCAATTGCAGAAACTGGTTCAACTCCTGGTGGACCTGCTCCATGTCCTGGCGCATCTGCATCTCGGCCTGAAGTTGCTTTTGGGATGCTTTCAACTGCTGGCGCGCCTCCGCCAGTTGGGCTTCAAGTTCGCCGCGGCGCTGGCCGAACTCACCGGTCTGCTGTTCGAGGTTCTCGCGGCGCCGGGTTTCCTCAGCCAGGCTTTGGGTCAGGCGCTGGACCTGTTGCTCCAAAGACGGTGCGGCCTCCTGCAATTCCTTGACCCGCGTCTCCAGCCTGGACCGTTCCGTCCCGGAACTCTGCTCCTGGGTCTGGAGTTGCTTTTGGGTCGCTTCCAATTCCTGTCGCACCTTTGCCAGTTGAGCTTCCAGTTCATTGCGGCGCCGGCTCAGTTCATCGTTTTGTTCTTCCGCGGATTTTCGATGTTTGCTTTCCTCGGCCAACTCTTCGGTTACCTTCTGGAGCTTCTGTTGCACCTCAGCGTGCGTCTTCTGTAATTCGCTAAGCTTTGCTTCGACCTTTGCCTTTTCGGCGCCCGAGCTCTGCTGGTGGGCGTGCTGTTGTTGCTGCGCCTCCTCCAGCTCTTTGCGCAAATCCGCCTGGAGCCTTTTGCTCTCGGCCAGTTCACCCTCAAGTTCGCTGCGGCGCTGGCCCAGTCCGCCGGCCTCTTGCTCCGCCAGCTTCCGGCGCTTGATTTCCTCTGCCAAAGTTTCCGTGAGCGAAGCGACTTTTTGCTCCATGGCTGCCCTGGCCGTTTCCAATTCGCAGGTCCGCGCTTCGAGCTTGGCCTGTTTGGAAAGGGATTCCTCTTTCTGCGCCTGCAATTGGCGTTGGGCCTCCTGCAACTGCTCGCCTAACTTGGCATGTTCGGCTTCCAACTCACCCCGCCGCTGGCCCAACTGGCCAGTCTGCTGCTCGGCCCCTTCCCGGCGCCTGACCTCGCCGGCCAACTCGTCGGTCACGCGCTTGAACTGTTCCTCGGCGGAAGCCTGCGTTGCTTGCAATTCCTTGATCTGTGTTTCGAGCCGCGCCTGTTCCCCACGCGAACTTTCCTGCTGCGCCTGCACCTGCTTTTGCGAAGCCTCCAGCTCGTCACGCAACTGTCTTAATTGCCCTTCCATCTCCTGGTGGCGTTGTCCCATCTGACCGGCTTGCTGCTCGGCCTCCTGGCGAAGTCCGGTTTCTTTCGTTACCGTTTCGGTCAGCCGCACGATGCGCCGCAGAAGGTCCGCCTGGCTAAGCTGGACTTGTTCCCTGGGAGCGCGGGCATCTTGCCCGCGCGGCTGCAGTCCCATGCTCTCGAGGACGGGGATGGACACACTCCCAGATGCGCGTTCCTGGTTCCCGTGGACCTGCGGACCGCCCTGCCCCCTCCTGGGTTCCTCCGCCCCCGCCTTCTTCCGGAACTTCCCAAATAAACCGCGGAGCGGATGGAATCCTGCTTTGCCTGCCGCCGGCGTGGCCGGCGGGGCCGTCTCGGTGGCGGCGGGCTGGGCCACCGCCTCGGCCGCCGGGTTCATCTTCAGATCCAGCTCGGCCTGCGCAGCCAGAAGTTTTTTCTGCAATCCTTGCAGTTGATCCTTCAACTGTCCTTGCGCCTGCTTGCTTTGCGTCAGTTGCGCTTCCAGCTCGGTGCGTCGTTTGGCGCTTTCGGGCGATTCGATCTCGCGTTGCAGCCCTTTCTCGGCTTCCTGAAGCTTCGCCAATTGTGCTTCGAGCTCGCGGCGCTGTTTGAATGAATCCACGGCCAGCTTTTCGACTGCTTCCCGGCGTTTGGTCTCGAAGGCCAACGCGTCATTCAGCGATTTGATATTCTGCTCCACTGGCGCCTGCGCTGCTTGCAGATCCTTGGCCCGCGCCTCCAACTTCGACTGGCCGGCGGTGTAATTCTCTTTGAGACCCTGAACCTTGCGCTGGACCTCCTCCAGTTGTTGCCGTAACCGAGCCTGGGTCTGCTTATTCTCGGCCAGTTGAGCTTCCAGTTCACTGCGCCGTTTGCCGGATTCACCGGCCTTGTCTTCGGCTCCTTCCCGGCGCTTGATTTCCTGCTCCAGTGTCTCGGTGAGCGCAGTGATCTGCCGCTCCACGGCCACCTGCGCTGCTTGCAATTCTTTCGTTTGAGCTTCGAGCTTGGACTGGTCGGCCAGGAAACGCTCGCGCTCGGCTTGCAATTCCCGCCGGGTTTCCGCCAGCTGTTCCTGCAATTGAGTGTGCGTCTGCTGCTCCTCGGCTAACTGGAGAAAAAGCGTCAGGTTCTTTTGCGTTTGTTGCAAGTGCTGGCGCGCTTGAACTTCGTCTTGCAGTTGTGACTGGGCTTCTGCCAACTGCTCTTTCAGGGCTGTCAATTGGGCTTCCAGTTCGGTGCGCCGTTTTTCAACGTCGCCTGCCCGCTGCTCTGCAGCCTCGCGCGACTTGGCTTCTCCGGCCAGGGTTTCGTTCAGCTTTCTAAGCTGCTGCTCGACGTCGGCCCGCGCCATTTCCAATTTCCGAGTCTGGGCTTCCAGCTCGGCCTGTTTGGCGCGGGTGCTCTCCTGTTCTGCCTGGAGTTGCTTTTGCGCGGTTTCCAACTCTTTGCGCAGCTCTTCCTGTGCCTGTTTGGCTTCGGCCAGCGAGCTTTCTAACCGAGTCCGTTCCTGGCCCATTCTCGCAGCCATCTCGTCGGCCGCCTCGCGGCAGCGCGTCTCCTCTGCGAGAGCCTCGGTCACGGACCTAAGCTTCTGCTCCAACTCGGTTTGGGCCGACCGCAAGGCTTCGTTTGCCGCCTCAAGACTGGTTTTCTCGGCCTGATAACGCGCTTTTTGCGCCTGGAGTTGGCCGTTGGCTTCCTCCAGTTGCTGCTGCAAGCACATCCGCTCTTGCTGCGTGCAGGCCAGTTCGGCCGCGAGTTCGGTTTGGCGCTGACTGATCCTGGCGGCCTCTTCCTCAACCTTTTCCCGGCGCTTGGTTTCAGCGGTTAAAGCTTCGTGCAGCGCTTTTCCTTTCTCTTCGGCGGACGCCAAATTCGCCTGCAATTCCTTGATCTGTGCTTCCAGCCTGGTCTGTTCGGAGAGGGCGCCTTCCTGTGCTGCCTGGAGCTGCTTCCGCACGTTCTCCAGGTCCTGACGCATGGTCGCCTGCTGGCGTTCGTTTTCGGCCAGGGCGGCTTCCAGTTCACTCTGACGTTGAGCCAGCTCTGCCGCCCGCTGCTCGGCGGTCTCGCGACGCCAGGTCTCCGCCGACAATGCGTCCTGCAACGCCTTGAGTTTCTCCTCCAGCGTGACTCGGTCGGCCTCCAGCTCCTCGAGCGTCGTCCGCAAGCGGGCGTGCTCGGCCTCGGCGTTTGCGTTGTGTTCCTGATACTGCTTCTGCGCCTCTTCCAATTGCTTCTGCAAGTCCCCCAACTGGGTCGCCAGCGCGCTGCGCTCCTTCTCGAGCTCGGATGCCTTTTGTTCGGCCCCTTCGCGGCGCTGTTTTTCGGCGGCCAGAGCCTCCGTCACTTGCTTGAGCTGCTGTTCCGCGGCGGCTTGCGCCGCCTGCAATTCACGGGCGCGCGCTTCGGCCTTGGTTTTGTCCTCCACCAATCCGGCCTGCTGTTCCGCTCGCCGTTTGGCGCTGTCGGAAGCTTCTTTTTCGCGTTGAAGCGTCTTCTCCGTCTGCTCGTTTGCCGCCAACGCTGCCTCAAGGTCTTTGCGGCATTTGGCATGTTCTGCGGCGCGCCGCTTCACCGACTGGCGCCGGTTGGTCTCCGTGGCCAATGCGCCCTCTGTCTTTTTGACCTGCTCCTTCAGCTCGGCCTGGGCCGCCTGCAATTCCTTGACCCGACCCTCCAACCGGGCGCGTTCGGCCGCCGCGCGTTCCGCTTGTTCTTTGCGTTGTTTGCGCGCCTCTGCCAACTCCTCGCGCAACTGCGCCTTGGCCTTCTTAAGATCATCCAATTCGGCTTTCAGCTCTGTTGGTCGTGGCCCCTTTCCGTCGGCTTGCGGGGCGGCGTTTTCCGCGGGCTCCGACTTGATCGCTTCGGCGAGCTTTTGAAGCTTCTCATCTGTGTCAGCCTGGCTGCCCAGCAGAGTCTTCGTCCGGTCCTCAAATTCAGCCTGCTTGGCCGCTTCGCCTTCGAGCAAAACTTGCAAATCCCGCTGAGCTCCATCCAGTTCGCCTTCGAGTTTTTGGCGGGCCTCTTTTATTTGCGCCAGCGAGGCCTCCAGCGCGTGCAATTGTGTCGGGTCATCCGCACTTTCCACCTCGCGCTGAAACGCTTCCTGGACCCGCCGGATTTCGCCCAGCGCAGTCTCCAATTGCTGGCGGCTTTTTGCGTTCCTGGCGACTTCTTGTTCGACTGCCTCACGCCGCTTCGTTTCCTCCACCAGCGCCTTCTTCAGCGAAGCGAGTTTATCCGCAACAAAATCGCCCATTTCCAACAGCGCCCGACGCCGTCCATCCATCATCAACTGCCCTGCGCCCGCCCCCTTTTCATTGGCGCCATTTTGCTTCTGGGACTGCTCGAGGAGTTGACGGAATAACTGTTGGTTTTTTTGGTTTTCTTCGATGGCCGCTTCCAGGTCCTTACGGCGCTTGGCGTTTTCAGCAGCCTGCTTCTGCGCCGCCTCGCGTTGCTTGCCCGCCTCGACGAGCGAGTTTTGCAACGACTTGAGCTTCTCGCTGACCGCTTCCTGAAGCGTGTGCAGTTTGTCCACGGGAACCTCGGAATTCTCACCCTCAGCTTGTGAATCCTGCGGCCCAAAATCCGCCTCTGATTTCTCCGTCGCAATCGCATTTTCCGATGCCGCCGTTGCCGCCGCTGATGACACAGATTCCGTGTCGTGCTGTGACGTGGGAATGTTGATGTCCGGCTGCACCCTGCCGGTTTGAGGCCGGGAAGGATTCAACAGGAAAACTGTCGCTTTGACGATTAGCTCAACCGGCGAGATCGGTTTGGAGATCAGATCGTCCCCGCCGCTCAACACACCTTTGGCGCGATTTTTAAAGTCCTGATGCAGGGTGACGAAGATCACCGGCGTGTTCTTGTGATTAGGCAAGGTTCGCAACTTCTGGCACACTTCGAGGCCATTCATGCCCGGCATTTCGATGTCGAGCAGGATCAGGTCAAACTGCTCATCCCTGAGCATATCCAGCGCGGCGCCGCCGTCCCTGACGCTGACCGGCTCGTACTTGACCCGCTTAAGGGCCATTTCATGGGCCATGTTGCAGACCTCGTCATCGTCCACCAGCAGCACTTTGGCATAAGCGGCCCCTTCAAATGAACCGGCGTTGCCGTCGGTGAACAACCGTTCGAGGCAATCCACTGCCTGGACCAGGGTGTGGATAGAGGATGCGGACATGCCTTTGTTGGACCTAAACACATGATCGAACAGCATCGCCTCGATAGCCTCATTGAGTTGCGCGATTTTCCCGCAACCCACCAGCCCGGCCCAGGCGCTCAGGAACCGCACCTTCTGGTATACCTGGTGCAAGTGCTCCTTGCCTTTCTCCGAATCGGCCACCTCGACATATTTTAGGCAATGTTCTCGGATCGCGTGCGCCTCAGCGTTGCCTCGCTCCATGAACGTCTTTTTCAATTCCCGGATCACGTCCGCCCCCGACCACGCGTCGGCCGATACGAAAGCGGAGGAAGTTCCGGTAGCGGATGCGCCGGTGGCGGAAGTTCCATTGGTCCCATCCCCATTCCCTATACCAACCAACTCCCGCGAGATCGAAACGAGGTCCGCTGAAGTACAGGCGGATTTCGATAGCGCTTTATTGCCACCGGCGCTCAAAGCTTTCTGGGCGAGTTCAGGCAGATAGGAATTGGAAAAGACCAAAACGGGTGTGTCCTTGTTACGCTCCCCTGCGCGAATCGCCTTCACCAAATCCAGCCCGCCTGGCTTCGGCACCATCAAATCCACAATGATCAGGTCGGCCGACTGATTTGCCAGCGCCTCCGATGCCTCGTTTGCATTGAGGGCTGATGCCGTTTTGAATCCTGCCTCCTCCAACCTGCGGCTGTAAAGGTTCGCTGTGGAAGAATCGTCATCCAGGAGGAAGATTGTTTTTGAATCCGTCGAAGTGTCTATCTTGCTCATACCTGATTGCTCTTCTGTCTTAAAACTAGACATCACAAGGCCCACGTCGCCCACCGGGCACCTTCCGAGCATTTTGACTGCCAAAGTGGAGGGTGCAGGGGAAACTTAGTCGTAAACTTAATCGCAAACTTAATCGAACCTTGTGACCGGGTCGCGGCGGTGGGCAGAGTACTAACCACGGATGAACACGGATGAACACGGATGGGGAATCGTTGAAACGTTAAAAGGTTAAAACGTTAAAAC
The DNA here is from genome assembly GCA_003176045.1 of Verrucomicrobiota bacterium. Taxonomy (GTDB): domain Bacteria; phylum Verrucomicrobiota; class Verrucomicrobiia; order Limisphaerales; family UBA8199; genus PSRM01. Next base: position 12,369 of record PSRM01000054.1, read on the forward strand.
GGTCGCGCGTTCGAACCCCTTGCTAAAAATGCGCGAACGCTTGGGCGCATGGTTGGGTTCAAGAGGAATTCATTCCGGTAGATGTCCCAGACAGCATCTGTGAGAAGTGACCGAACCGAATCGAAGGAAATAGGAGATTCGAGGACGAGGACGAGAACGGTATGGGTCAAACACCCCATTGAGCGGTATCTTTCCGCGACTGATAAACATTAGCAGCCCAAACGCCGTGCGCATTTTCCATGCGCCACGATGTGTTCTGGTCGAACCAAACAAAAACCGCCAGCAACAAAAACAAAACAAAAGACTCGTAATATGAAAAAGCTAATTCTGTGTGCAGGCACTTCGCTAATATTTTCCATGGCCGTTTCCCCGTTGATGGCACAACGACCATTAGGCATTGATGTCTCCAGTTACCAGGGAACGATCAATTGGTCTCGGGTGGCTGCTTCCGGCAAACAGTTTTCCTTTGCCAAAGCCACCGAGGGCAACTACTACCAGGACGCTTATTTCTACGGCAACATCAACAACGGCAAAGCGGCCGGCGTATTAATGGGGGCCTATCACTATGCCCGGCCGGACCTGGACGCCCCGAGCACGGACGCCGCTTATTTTTGGAGTTTCGCGCAAAACTACTTCCAGCACGACGGCAAGTCCCTCATGCCGGCGCTCGATTTCGAGGTTTTCAATGGCGTCGTCGGGGCCACCTCTTACACCGATTGGGCCAACCAATGGTCCGCGGACGTACAGTCATCTGCCTCAGCGGCTGGATTCACGGTCCACCCGTGCGTCTATACCAGCGCCTGCCTCGCCTGTAATTTCAACAACAGCATCACTCTCACACCCTGGGTCGCCGATTGGAATGGCGAAAACCCCCAAACCGGCACGCCCTGGAGCACCTGCACCAGTTGTGAGGCCTGGGGCTCGGGTGTTTGGACGTTTTGGCAATACAGCGACCGGGGGCACATCAAGGGCATCTCAGGCGCCGTGGACTTAGATACCTACTTCAGCACCTACGCCATGCTGGTTTCATCGGAGGTCATGCAGTAGGGCGCGGTCCTCCAACCAGGGTTGGCAGAAGGTAGCCGGGGGTCGTTCCGCGTTGAGCGAAACGACCCCCGGAGAGCCGAGCCAAAACCTGGCGCACCCCGGCAAGGGGTGCCAGAGCGAGTGGGTGTAAGTAAGCCTTGGCTCAGTGGAAAAGTCTGGCACCCCTCCGGGGTGCTGCTGGCCTTTGACACGTTATCCGGGGGTCGCCCCGCTCATGCGTGCATGAGCGGGGCGACCCCCGGCTACCTTCTCCCAACCCTCCGGGTTGGACTGAACCCCGTGCTGCTCCAGTTAATATCCCAGGCAGAGCCGAGGCGTGCCACCGCTGACTTTGCAGAAAAGCTTCATCTCTGCTATAAGAATCAATCGGTATGA
>PSRM01000262.1 GCA_003176045.1 Verrucomicrobiota bacterium
CCCCCGCCGGCATAGATGGTGGAGTTCGTGACTGGATCAATCGCCAAAGTTCCGAATTGAGCGAATGTATTGGTGCTGATGAGCCAACTCGCGCCGGCGTCCAGGCTGACTTGAATCCCCCGGCCTGTGCTGACAATCAAGTCGGAGGAATTCAGCGGGTTAATCGCAATGGCGTGGACCTGGTTATTCACCAGGCCCGCGTCGCTCGGAAGCCAGCTAGCTGCGGTGTCACTGCTTTTGAACAGCCCGTGCGGATTCAGATTCCCGGGCGTAATTGGGAAGCCGAATCCTGAAACGGAGCCCGCCACAAATACGTTGCCACTGGAATCGAGTTTCAGAGCCGTGCCGATGTCGCTGCCCTGGCCCCCAAGGAAGGTCGAGGCGACCAACGATTGGCCGTTGGTTTCGATAACTGTGACAAAAACGTCCTGACTGTTAGTGAATGAAAGCGAGCGCTGCGGCACATTGTTGGTCACCGGGAAATTCGTCGAGGTGGTAAAGCCGGTTATATAGGCGCGCCCCAACCCGTCCACGGCGATGGACTCGGCATGATCGATGTTGGTTCCGCCTAGGAACGTCGAATACACGATTGAAGTGCCGTTCGAAGAAATCTTGGTCACGAATGCATTAGCTTTGCCGAGCAGTTTGCTTTGAAATGCGCCAGGTGTGACTGGGAAATTGGTGGAATCGGTGAAACCCGTGATATAAGCGGACCCGGCCGAATCCAACGCGATCCCCAATCCCTCATCCTGGATGCTACCTCCGAGATACGTTGCATAAATCAATTGAGAGCCGTCCGGGCTGAGCTTGGCGACAAACGCGTCATAAGGGTGCAACCCAAAATACAGCTCGCCTTTGCCGCCAATTCGATCGTTGATAGTCATCGCAGGGATCGGGAAATTGGTGGAGTCGGTTACCCCTGTGATGTAGGCATAGCCGTCGGCGTCCACTGCAAGCCGCACGGCGGCATCGTCACCGTTGCCTCCCAAGTACGTCAGATAAGCCAGGCTCTTGTCCGCGGCGTTGAATTTTGCCACAAACGCGTCACCCAGTCCGCCCGGGTAGCCCAATCGCCCGGCCAGATTCGTCATTTGAAGCGCGCCCGTTGTGGCCAGTCCTTTGGTCAGCGTGTCACCGGCAATATAAATATTCCCGCTGGCGTCCAGCGCCACCGCGCGGCCTACATCGTTGGCAGGTCCACCGAGAAATGTTGAATAGCTCAGCAACGGATCAATGACGAGTGGTAGAGCATGGTCATAAGGACCAACGCGAAATGCGACCGTTTCGGCATTTTTCAACACGAAGCCGCCTGAGATCGGCTGCCTTGAGCCCGCAACCGTTTGATAAAGAATTGGCTTGTGAAGGACCAGAGTAGGGCAGGCGTCTCCCCTGCCCCCGGCAACGCCTTGGCCCGCCGCCGTCCTACGGCCCTCCCTGCCCGTGCCTTTCAACCCAATAACAAGATTACCCTCAGCATCTACGCTCAACTCTTCAGCATTGCTGATCCTGAATGAAATCTGTCCGGGATCTACCCCAGCCTCCATCTCGAAATCATATTCCAACTGGCGCTGGTTCCCGTAATAAACTAACTGAATACCGGGATAAAGATCCGTCACACGCACCTGGGTGAATAGTGGGACCTCGCGCCTCCATTGGCTCGGATCACTGCCGATGAAATAATTGGCTTTGCCAGGCAATTCCGCCGTGCCTGAAATTTTCGAGCCAGGGTTTGCCCCAACGAACTGCAAGGAAAAGGCTGCCGCGGAATCCTGAACCCTGAACCCTGAACCCTTGCTCCTGAACCCTGGACCCTGATCCCTCAATTCTGGTCCCTGATTCCTGGATTTGACTTCATCAGCCGCCGGCCCGGCAAGCGTTGCTGTAAGTTCCGTGGCCGTGAAATGAAGCAGCGCGTTGCGTGTGCGCGCGCTGTAGCCTGCCGCAGGAGCGCGGACGCCGTCGTCCGCGCGATCAGCCTCGAAATAAAGTGGCAGGCTAGTGAACGGATGAAGAGAAGGCGACGGTGCGGCGTAAGTGCGGGTGACAAGCTCGAGGACGAGGACGAGAACGAGGACGAACGGACCATGTAGGAGACGACGTAAGAATGCCCCGGACCTTTCCGCGCATTGAGCCTCGGAACGTGCGTTTAGACGACAACCGGCCGACGACTCTCCCTCTCCCCTTCCGAAGGGGAGAGGGCCGGGGTGAGGGGTCGTTCCCACGAGAGCCGTTCTTGGGGGGGAGTCTCTTCCGTTTTTTTCTCTCGATAGTAGAACCGCGCAGGGACTCCTTACATCGCCTTCTGCAGGTCGTGAAAAATTAACTAACTCTCTCATCTTAAAACTCTCGTGTGTAGCCCACACCGAATTGGAAATGGCCGCCGCCGCTGTTCCAGATGTCGTGGTGGATGGGGATGCCGTAATCCAGCCGAAGCGGGCCAATGGGCAGGTTCAACCGGATTCCCACTCCATAATTATCATTATAGTATTGCGTGGAATAGCTGTAGGAATCGAGCGCAACGGCGCCGGCGTCATAGAAAAATGCAAAGCGCAGGCGCTCAATAATCGGAATGCTGTACTCGGCCGAAGCGAACCAAAACGTGTTACCGCCAATAGGCTCTTCTATGTGGTCCTCGCGCGGGCTCACGCCGCGATAGTGAAACCCGCGCAACGAATACAGGCCACCTAGATAATACCGCTCGTAAAACGGCACGTCACTGGAGCCGTCGTAGGCCTGGGCCACACCCGTACGGCCGACCAACTCAAGCACATGCCCAGGGAAAAGTCCTTTGAAATACCACGCTGTGTGGAGCTGCAGTTTGTAGAAATCTTTGTCGCCGCCCAGCGGCCCACCCGCGAGTTCAGCAAACAGCTCCGTCCGCTGGCCGTGGTTGGGCAAAAGACTGCTGTTACGCGTGTCATACGCAAGCGATCCTCCCAATTTCGAGATCAGATGGAACCCCTCCTCGTTGAAAAGCGCCTGCGGCGTGTTACCCGGCACCACGATTATTGTCGGCGGTTCCCCTGGCGCGCCTGGCACCGTCACGATGCGTGAGTGTGTGGCGCTGTCGGTGAACCGGATGCCCACATCTTCAATCGTGTAATTGACACTGCCGATCAGGAAGTCGCTGCCCAAAGCCCGCGTAAGACTAAAGCGCGCGCCCGCCCGAATTTCATCATAGAGGCCGCCGATGCTGTTATAGGCAAGATCACGGTAATAGAGATCCACCCCGAGCGATAGCTTCCGGCCCAGAAACCACGGCTCGATAAACGTGGCTTCATAATCCTGGCGCTGTGTGCCGATCGTCACTCGCAACCGAAATTTCTGTCCGCCGCCCGTGAATGTCGGGGGATGAAACAGATCGAAATTGCCCTGGCTGACTTCGGCAAAACCAACGATTGAATCCACGGAACTGAACCCCGCGCCGATGGATAGATTCCCCGTATTCTTTTCGTCCACGCCGATGATTAAGTTCTTGCCGTGCTGAACATCGCTCGGCTCCGGCCGGGCATCCACTTTCTCGAAATACTGCAGGCCTTCCAGGCGTGATTTGCTCAGTTTCACGCGCATCATGTCGAAGGTTTCACCCGGTGAGACCGCCAGCTCCCGCCGGATCACTCGGTCGCGAGTCTTGACGTTGCCATGGATCTCGATCTTCTGGAGCGTGAATTGTTTGCCTTCCTCAATTCGGTACTCCAGGTCCATGGTGCCGGTCTCCGTATTGGGAATGCGCACAATCCGCAAATTCGGAGAACCGGAGGTTACGTCGATGTATCCCTTGGAGCCGTAGAAGTCCTCGATGGCGATCGTGTTAGTCTCCATCCCGCCGGGCGTGAAGATGCTCCCGACATCCATGGGCAGCCCGTGCGGGCCGAGTTTGTAGCGCCAATGGTTGAACGCAGCGACGACTCGCAGCCCGTTGGTAAGGTCGGCGTTGCTGAACACTTTATTGCCCGTGAACTTAACCGACCCGACCCGGTACTGTGTGCCCTCAGAAATAAACAGCCGCACGATCATCTGCTGCGGCGTCGGATGCTCGAATTCCACCTTCTTGAGTTCGAAATCTATATAGCCATTGCTCCGGTAAAAATCGGCCAGGTGCTCTTTATCCTCCTCGAAATCGTCATCGCGCAGAAATCCGTGGCCGGTGAGCCATGAAAACATCCAGTGCCTGCGGGTCTTCTTAAAAACACCGCCCGATATAAACGCGCCCCCGCGCAGCTTTTTCTGCGTAAAGGCTTTCGCACCTTCAAACACCACGTCCTCAATTTTGATCTTAGGACTTTCGCTGATTTGAAACGTGGCCGTTGCGCTCCCGGCAGCCTCATCAATGTACAACGAGTATTTAACCTCGGTTTTGGGATAGCCGGATTTTTGATAGGCCTTCAAAATCTCCTGGGAATCGGTGAAGAGCTTTACTTCGTTGAGCGGTTCGCCGGTTTTTGAAGTGAGCTTTTTGCGCAGCTTGGTCTCGCTGAATTTTTTGTTCCCTTCGAACCGGATCTCCGTCAGCCGGGGATTGCCTTCCACCACATAAGTGATGATCGTCCCCTCCCGCGTAGGAGCCTCGCCCACCTGCACGGTGTAAAAAAGGCCGGTGGCATAGAGCGTGCGGATATCTTCGTCCACGGCGTTCTGCATCGCGCCGGAGGAGGTGTAAGTGTCGCCGGCTTTGATGCGGATATTGGCGCGGATCAGTTCATCGCTCACCGAAAGCGGGCCTTTGTGTTTAATCTCGACCTTCGCCACCTTGATTGTTTGCGCCGAAACCGATGCAACGCCAAGCAGCAGGAGAAACGCGGATAGCAGCGGTAAGGCACTACGCAGGCTGTGTGCAAAGCGGGGCTTCTTTTTTAACGCAAAGGCGCAAAAGCGCAAAGCCCCGGAGCGCGGACATTCTTGTCCGCAGCAAGCTGGAGCGGAGGTGCGCGTCATGAATAATCTGAGCGTGTGAGCGTTCGGACGTTGCTCCGGACAAGAATGTCCGCGCTCCGATCCAGTTGCGTCTCTGCTTCTTTGCTTCTTTGCGTCTTAGCGTTAAATCTTTGTGCCCCGGTCAGCGCGGCACATCTTCGTCGCTGACCTTCGCTTTGCTCTCGAAACGCGTGTAGGATTTCAAGAACGTCAATTCCACATCGCCGGTAGGCCCGTTACGCTGCTTGGCAATCAACAGATTCACCGGCGCCGCTTCGTCCTCGTGGACCAGGCCATCGCCCCCGTCTTCGTCATCACTGCTTGGCCTGTAGAGCAGACCTACCACATCGGCATCCTGTTCAATCGCGCCGGATTCCCTGAGATCGGAAAGACGGGGTTTGCGGTTCTTGTCCCGTTCCAACTCGCGGTTTAACTGGCTCAAAACGATCACCGGCACCTTGAGTTCCTTTGCCAGCGCTTTGACCCCGCTGGAGATGTCAGCAATCTCCTGCTGCCGGTTTTCTGCCCGGCGCGCAGTAGAATGGAGCAGTTGCAGATAGTCAATGACGAAGAGCTTGATCCCGTATTGCTGGTGCATCCGGCGCGCCTTGGCCCGCAACTGCAGGATGGAAAGGCCCGATGAATCATCAATGAATAGCGGGGCGCTGGTGAGGTCGCTGGCGGCATCGGTCAATTTGTGGAAATCACGGTCCGCGAGAAAGCCCTCGCGCACATTGCGCAGGTTGACCCGCGCCAGCGAACAGAGCAGCCGCAACGCCAGCGAATCCGCAGTCATTTCAAGGCTGAACACCCCGACCGGCAATTTTTGCCAGATCGCCACGTGCTCGGCGATGTTCATGGCCAGGCTCGTTTTGCCTACCGATGGCCGCGCCGCAATCACAACCATGTCCCCGTTTTGAAGCCCACTGGTCAATTTGTCCAAATCGTAAAAGCCCGTTCCGATGCCGGTAAGCTTGCCGCCGCCCTGATGAAACTGCTCGATCGTGTCGATCGCCTTATGGACCAACTCCTTGATCGAGCGATTGTTGCTCTGCACGCGCGACTCGCTCACGCGCAGAATGTCGCGCTCGACCTCGTCCATCAAACCCTCCACCTCGCCCTCATAATCGTAAAGCCGGCCCACCACACCCGTGCACACCTGGATCATCCGGCGTAACAGGTACTTCTCCAGCACGATCTCCATGTAATAGCCAACGTTGGCGGCTGTGGGGACCGCGTCGGGCAGTCCGGAGAGATAGGCGATGCCTCCCACTTCCTCCAGCATCTGGCGGTCCTTGAGCCGCTGCTGGAGCGTGATCACATCGATCGGCTGGCGATCATCGTACATCTGCGCCAGGGCGCTGAAGATGGCCTGGTTGCGCAGATCATAAAAGACCTCCGCGCTGGCGCCCTTGAATTTCTCAATGCACTCGCCCATGCAATCATTGGGCGAGAGCAGCACGCACCCGAGCACGCCTTGCTCGGCTTCAGGGGAATGAGGCGGCAAACGATCCACACGCGCCGAATCCGCGGGCGCACTCTTTGGCCGCGCCGCGCGTCGAGCCTCAACTGGCGAACTGGCCGTTTCAGTTTTTGTTTCAGTCATACGAGCAAGGAAGAGGAGCGCGGACAGCCTTGTCCGCGCACGATTGAAATTGAGTGTGCCGGCGCGCGGACAAGCTGTCCGCGCTCCCTTCAAAACCAAAGGCGTGAGCGAACCAACGCCCGCGCTTCATAAGCTGCAACAACACGATGCGATGATTCAGACTTTGGTTGTTGTGTGCAACAACTTTTGCGGATTGTGAATATGTTTATAAAAACTTGTGAAAACGGTGAATATCTTTTGCTCCCGGCGCGGAGGGG
>PSRM01000239.1 GCA_003176045.1 Verrucomicrobiota bacterium
TGTTATTCGCTTGTCCCCATTCGTTTGTCCCACGTCTCCAGTCGTCTTCCGATCCTCCTTTGTGATTTGGTTGCTTTGTTGTTCGTTTCAGGCAATTCAGGTTGTTAAACTCCACGCTCCACACGCTCCCCACCCCACGCCCGTACTGCACTAAAGGACAATATCGGTGCGCACAGGCCGTCGGTATTCTAACGGCCAAACTGAACCTCGATTCCTGTTCAATGGGCGAGCAGAAAACTTATGTCGCAGTGGTTGATGACGACGAAAGCTTCGCAAGAGCTATCGGACGCTTGCTGCGTGCTGCGGGCCTGGAAGCCATACTTTATCCGTCCGCGGAAGCGTTCCTTCTGCCTGTCCCAATGCCGAACCCGGACTGCGTGATTCTCGATATTCACATGCGCGGAATGTCCGGCCTGGAACTACAGCGTCGGTTGGGGCGAGAGGGAAACACAACTCCTATCATTTTCGTCACAGCGCACGATGAGCCAGAGGTCCGTGAGCAGGCGTATTCGGCCGGGTGCGCCGCCTACTTTCGAAAACCTGTCCCAGGGCAGTGCCTCCTCGATGCGATTCGTAAAGCCGCGCCTCAGAAGAGACCACTGACCACTGACCACTGACCACGGAAAGACCACAAGACCACAAGACCACTGACCACTGACCACTGAGAAGAGACCACAAGACCACGAGACTACTGACCACGGACTGACTACGGACTACTGACTACGGACTACTGACTACGGACTACTGACTACAGACCACTGACTACTGACTACTGACTACGGACTACTGATTACTAACTACTGACTGCTGACCACCAAATATGAGAACATTGAACCTATGTAGAATAGCCTTTGCGGCGCTCGTGCCAGCCAGCGTTTCGCTGCCGGCATCCGCCGCGGATAAAAAGCCGAACATTGTCCACATTGTTGCCGATGATCTCGGCTGGAAAGATGTGGGCTTCAACGGTTGCACGGACTTCAAAACGCCGAACATTGACGCCCTGGCGGCGGGCGGCGCCAAGTTCACGCAGTTTTACGTGCAGTGCATGTGCACGCCCACGCGCGCGTGTTTGATGACTGGCCGTTATCCCTGGCGCTATGGACTGCAAACCGCTGTGATTCCGGGCACCGCCGGTTACGGCCTTGACACCAGCGAGTGGCTCATGCCGCAATGTCTCAAGGAAGCCGGTTACAACACCGCCAACATCGGCAAATGGCATCTCGGCCACGCCGACATGAAGTACTGGCCGCGGCAACGAGGCTTCGATTACGCCTATGGCGCGACCATCGGCGAGCTGGATTATTTCAAGCACGGCGACGCCGGCGTGCTCGACTGGTTCCGCGACAACAAACCCGTGCACGAAAAAGGCTATACGACCCAACTCATCGGCAGTGACGCGGTGCGTTATATTTATGCCCAGACTCCCGATAAGCCTTTCTATCTTTATCTCACCTTCAACGCGCCGCACACGCCGTATCAAGCGCCGAAGGAATACGTGGATCGCTTTCCGAACATCGCCGACCCCACGCGAAGAACTTACGCCGGCATGGTTACGTGCCTGGACGAGGAAATCGGGAAAGTCGTCGCCGCGCTCGACAAAAGAGGGCTCCGCGACAACACGCTTATCCTCTTCCATAGCGACAACGGCGGGACCACGAGCAAAATGTTCACCGGCCAGATGGCCGACGTGTCCAAGATCAACCTGCCTTGCGATAACGGCCCCTATCGGGACGGCAAAGGCGCGCTCTTCGAGGGCGGCTGTCGCGTTTGCGCTTGCGCCAACTGGCCCGGCCACATCAAAGCGCAAACCGTCGGCGGCATGATGCACGCCGTTGACCTGTATCCGACCTTGGCGGCGCTGGCAGGCGCGTCCACAGCCAAGTGCAAACCGCTGGATGGGATGAATGTCTGGGACACGATCGCGGATGGCAAGCCTTCGCCACGGACTGAGTTTGTGTACAACATCGAGCCGTTCCGCGGCGCTGTGCGGCAGGGCGATTGGAAGCTGATCTGGCGCACAATGATGCCAACGAGCGTTGATCTCTACAACCTGGCCGAAGATCCCTACGAGAAGAACAACGTCGCCGCTGCGCATCCCGACAAAGTCGCCGCCATGCAGGAGCGCCTTAACACGCTGGCCAAGGAACAGGCAAAGCCGCTCCTTCTGGTTTACGCCGCTGGAGTTGCCTTCAAACACGGCAAACCAATCATTGCTTCCGAACACGGCCAGGCCCAGGCCCTGATCGGCGGCGGTGCGCACTCGATCGGCGAGGAAGGCTTCGGCGACAATGACGACAATCCTTGAGGTCCCGCTCAACCAGCGAGTTAATTAGGTTAATTAGGTTAATTAAGTTAATTAAGGAAAATGGCTGCGCCGAAATCCTTACTAAGAATGAATGAACTTTCAGCATCGTGTACGGATAGAAAAGCTTAAATTGACGTATTTTTTTATCAATTCTCAGCCGGTAGAATCTCCTGTTATGAATAAAGAATCACGAGAAGTTCCGGGCGGGCCGCGTAGAGGCCGGGCGAAGGTAGCCGTGGGCTTCAGCCCGCGGCTTGCAGAGCGCAGATCACAGTGTCGCGTAGCGACGCTTGAGAAAAGCCGAGCACTCGCGCGTCGCTACGCGACTCAAATGCCATTTGGCGTCGGTTCCCGTGGGCTGAAGCCCACGGCTACTGTCGCACCATCGCTACGCGATTTCGTAAGGGGTGTTCCAAAAGTGTTATCTTTAGCCTTTGGCTTAAAGCGCCCTGAACCCGCCGCCTTTAAGACAGGGGTGGCCGCGGCAATTGTAATAATGTCTCTTGCCTCCCGGCTGACCGCCGCGCCCGGAATTGACCCTGACGCTGACCGCATCTTCAAGGCCTGCTGCAAATACCTGGCGGACGCGAAAGCGTTTACGGTGAAAGTAGAAGTATGGAAGGACATTGAAATCCCGGCGGGCCCAAAGGTCCAGACCACCACGATGCTCGAACTTCAAGAGCAGCGCCCGGACAAACTTCACATCGAGGCGCGGTCGCCCAAAACAAAGCGGGGGTTTTGGTACGAAAAGAAGTCCCTGACCATGCTGGATCGGGAACTGAACGTCTATGCTACGATGGAAGTCCCCGACCATATTGATAAGGCGATTGATGCTGTGGAGGACCAGTTCGGCATCGAGATTCCGCTGGGCGACGTCCTTGTAGCCGACCCTTACCGCAACACCATGGACGCGATGGAGACGCTGGCCGATCTGGGAAAGGCCACCGTCCTGGGGGTCCCGTGCAACCATCTGCTCTTTACCGGGCCGGCGGTGGATGCCCAGGTCTGGATCGCGGACGGCGCGAAGCCGCTTCCGCGTAAAATCGTGCTGAACTTCAAATCAAGCGGCGGCCCCTCCCAGATCACCCAAATCTTCTCGGACTGGGACCAGGTCAGCCCTGTGGCGGAATCGGTGTTCACGTTTATTGCGCCCGACGGCGCGAACAAGATCTCGGTGTGCCCGAAGAAAACAGAGGACTCGGGCGAGGCAGGCGCGAGCAAACAAGAGTCACCCGTAGAACCTGAAAAGAAGTAACCCACAATGAAGGCCGGAATTTGGAGTGCGCGGACATGTCCGCGCTTTGGAACTGCGCGATATGTCGCGCAGTCCGAAAGCGGCGACATGTCGCCGCACTCCAAGGCCAAAGGAAAGCGCATGAAACATTTTATGCAAAGCAAGCCGTTCCAGATTTTCACTGTCATACTGCTGGTCGCTCTAATGGCCGAGGAGGCCACGTTCGGTGAGAGCATCCGTTCGGCAAATCGCGGCCGGAATGTCAGCGGCAATCGCAATACCAACGTCAACGCCAATCGCAATGCGAATGTGAATGTTAATCGCAATGTGAACGCAAACGTCAATCGCAATGTGAATGTCAACGTCAATCGTGATGTGCATGTCGATGTGGACCATCACCACGGCGGGTTCTGGGCGGGTGTCGCCACGGCGGCCGTCGTCGGCGCAGTGGTTAGGTCCATTCCGCCAACCCGCACAGTCGTGGTGGTCGGCGGGACCACGTATTACTATGCCAGCGGAGTTTATTATGTGCAGGCGCCATCGGGCTACACGGTCGTCGGGGCCCCAGTGGGCGCGGTCGTGGGTGCTGTGCCTCCCGGCGCGCTCACGGTCGTGGCCGGTCCGACCACCTATTATTACCTTAACGGCACCTACTACGTGCAGCAGGGGACGGCTTTTGTTGTCGTGGTTCCGCCGGTAGGTGTCACGGTAACAGCCCTGCCCTCAGGCGCCGCCCAAAGTGTCGTCAACGGTGTGGTTTATTACGCGCACGGCGGCATTTATTACCAACCGATGTTCCAAAATGGCGTGACGGTTTATACGACTGTCAAGCTCTAACGTAATTTTAATTCGTTGAAAGGGCTTGACGGGAACGGAATTCGAGCGTATTCCGTCAATATATATTTCAAGCCTAAATACCCTGGATGCGAAAACCAATGAACACTGAGGTTCAAATCACACGCGCTCGTGAGTTCGTCCGATTGGATACCAATAATCAACTCGACCTGGAAGAGAGCCGCTCGGCAATCAAAGCGCTCGCGAATGGCTGTCGTGAGCGGGAGGATGTGCGCGTGTTGATGGACATGCGACTGGCGGGTGGCGACGTCGGCCCGACTGACTTGGCCATCCTGGTAAAGGCTTTTTGTGATATCGGTTTTAGCAGCCAACAACATCTGGCTGTCCTGCATTCGAGCGACCAGGGCTATCTGGACGACATGTGCGCTTCGTTAAGCGCATTGCACGGATGGAAGATTCGGCCTTTCGAGGAGTTCGAAGAAGCGTTGGACTGGCTGGCATTGAATCGTGACGTGCTGAAGGAGCCGGCGCTCGCGCCGGCGGGGCAGCAGGCTCACAGATCAGCAGGCGCGGCGGCTCCAGCCCTCGAGGCTTCTCCTCTCGAACCCTAAATCCCGAGCCCCGAACCCTGAACGCCGCCACAATTACTCTCGTCAGTATTTTCGCCTACAAGCAAAAGCGTCGGGGGGCTGGCGTGCTCCGGGACTCGACACTTTCTCATCACCGCCTCGGATTGGCGAAGCTTTTGGAGTGCGGCTGTCCTCTGCCGCTTTGGCTTTTTCTCTCGAGTCATCCAAAGCGCCAGAGGACTGGCGCACTCCAAGACGCTCCGCGCTATTCCAGGCCCGCGGGCCTACGACGAAGCCTTTGGTCTGCACGGGCATCCCTGGCGATGGGAGGAAGAATCTCCAGACACGCGGGCAAGATGCCCGCGCTCCCAGGCGGTTCGCGCGGAAACGGAGTTCGGCGCTCCGTTTGTGCGCTCATGATCGCTGCTCTATTCGCCTTTGGTTGTGCCTCCCCGAATGTGAACCCCGTGTCGGCTGCGCGGAACAGAGGCTACGTTGATTTCTATGCAGACCCTGCGGGCCAACTTTGTTGGGATGTGGCCAAAGTGGACCCTGCGAGGGGCCACTCCCACACACTCTTTTCCGAAGTCCACCCGGTCGAAGGCCGGATTTTGCGCCTGGCATTTGCGCCTGGGCGCTACACGTTTCGAGTGACGTTTCTGAACCGGGCGGTGATCGCACCTGTGCTGGTCGAAGTCAATGTGCAGGAGGGGCGGGTGAGCCCGGTCGAGATTGAACTGACCGGTGAGGGCACAACTGAGGTGCGGACGAAACAAGTCACTGGCGGCGGAACGGTGTATGGCCGTTATGGTCGCACCACCAAAATACGAAACGCACCCACAGATCGCTTCCGCCTTACTGCCACTGCCGGCGAAGCGCAGCCCTATCAACCCAAAGAAAAGATGCCCTATGCTGCGGCGCCGCCTGAGACCACGGACCACTGACCACGGACTACTGACTGCTGAATACAGACCACTGACCATTGACCACAGACCACAGACCACAGACCACGGACCACTGACCACTGACTACGGACCACTGACTACGGACTACGGACTACGGACCACAGACCACGGACCACAGACCACGGACCACAGACCACGGACCACGGACCACGGACCACTGACTACGGACTACTGACTACTGACTACTAACTACGCCGATCCTTGAACTTAGGACACCTAACTACCACCTATGCAGAGAAGTACAATATTAACGACACTTACACTTAGCTCCATCCTGTTAGTGCCGGCCCTGAGGGCCGAAGAAGCAGGTTTGGGCCACTACCTGCCGGGCGCGGCGGCCTCGTTTATTGACGCGCTCCCAGGCAAAGAGGCTTTCGTGGTTGCCGACGCGTTCATTTACTACCATGGCACTGCCGGCGCTACTCGGCCAATCCTTTTTGGCGGTGAACTGACTCTGGGGGCTCACGGCACAGCCTATGGAGATACGGTCGTCGGAATATACGAAACGCCCTATCAACTCCTGGGCGGCAATTATGCCGCTGCCGTATTTATTCCTTATCTTTGGATGGAGGTCAAAGGGCAGGTCGAAACCGGGCCCCTGGTTCGAAACGTGCGCGACACAGCCAACGGCATCAGTGACATGCTGATATACCCGGTCATGCTCGGCTGGACGAACTCGATGGACCTCAAATACGATCTGCGCCTGGGCGTCTATGCGCCCACCGGGCC
>PSRM01000347.1 GCA_003176045.1 Verrucomicrobiota bacterium
CCCGACGAGGTCCGTAGAATTACGGTCGTACGTGAACCCGAATTCGAGCATGCTGGCAGGAGTGTAATTATACCTGACGCTCAAGTTGGCGTAAGGAGCAACGCTCGTGGAATGATTGGGATCATTATAGAAGTCGCTGAAGCTTGCTCCTCCACGCACCGACATAGACAAGTCCGGTCTAAAAATCTGATCCACTCCTACGTATGCGTAGTGCAAGCGGTTGTTGCGGTCGTCGCTCTTTGCGGTCGGGAAGTCGGGATCGTTTTGAATAATATCCGTCGAGGGATTAAGCGGCGTGCCATTTGGGATGGTTGGATCAGTAAGTGTGCCGGCTATGATTTCGTCGCCAGTATAGCTAATGTCCCGGTACTGGTAGCCGATCACAAAGGTAGTCTCGGGATGCCATGAGAAGCGCCCATCCACGTGGAATGTATTCTCAAGTCTGTTCAGGGTTCCAGCGAGGCTGGGGGCCACGTGGCCTTGGCCATCGGACGTTTCCCCTGTATCGGAATAACTATAGTAGGTGTTGGCGTAGCCTACCGCCGTGCCGAACACTGGCGTAATCTGCGCGTTGAATTCTATGTTCCCGAAGTTGCGGATATTATCGCCCGGGATGCGCTGAAACGTTTCCTGCGACACACCGGTCCTCAAAATGTCCGGCTCCTGGCCGATGACAAAGGCGTCCTTGACATCAATTTTGTAACGCTCGCTGAACAAGTGCAGCCAGTCGAGGTTGAAAGTGTGGCCTTGGTCCCAATGGGTGTCGTTGCCTGGAGGTTTGCTGAAATAATACTTTGCCGAGTATACGTAGCCCAGGCTGAGGGTGTTTAGCTCGTCTGGTTTCCAGTTGGCGATGCTCACCGAGGGGCTCAGTTCGAACCCAAAGGAATCGAATTTGGGGTTGCTGGTAGTGACGTTGTCATCGTAGAAACCCCGCACGGTTGCTGCCAGACTAACCGGGTAAAGCGGGGTTGTGCCGACGCCGGATTCCGATGAAGCGGCTTCGACGAGCGAAGTTCCGAGTGCTGCCAGGCCAACAGACGCCACGAGTTTTTTCATAAGTTTTTTACAGGTATTACGCCAGCAAGGCGCTCACAAAAGTTTAAGTTCGTTGAGATTACCTAGCTCGTTCAAAAGGAGTCAAATAAATCTTAGCAAAAACATTGGTGGCCCAAAGTCCTATTCATGGGAGTAGATGTTTAAGCATTGACCCAAGTTCCCGCGTTTCGTTCAAATCTTATGGAATGCTCAAGTTTTGGCCCGGCCGGAGCCGGCGAGGGTCCAGTCCGGGATTGGCATCTACGAGAGCGGCCAGCTTGACGCCGTTCCTTTTGGCAATCACGAAGGCAGTATCACCGGGTTTGATGGTGTAAGAGTGGGTCCGGGCAGTATTGGCGGCCAGCTGAGAGTTGCTCGCTGAGGCAGAGGCTGGCCGGACCATGTCTGCGCGCGCGACCGGAGCGCGGACACCTGCTCGCGATCCATCGAGGTTCTTGTCCGCAGCAACGCTCGAAGCTCCCATCGCGCTCATGGATGGACTATCGCTGGCCCGCGCCGAGGGTCGCACGGCATCCGTTTCGGAGCCAGCGGCACTAGCTTTGGCGATCGTTGGCGCTGGCTGTGGAGCTCGTCCGGCGTAATAGGCGCGCCATTTGTTCAGTTCCTCCTTGAGGCTTTTGTTTTCTTCCGTCAATTGCTTGTTTTGGTCGGCCAGCTTCTCCATTTCCTTCTGCTGCTTTTCGCTGACCGGTCCAAGGGAAACCGTGCGAGCCAGCTCCTGTTTGCAGTTCAAGACGAGCTGGGTAACGGTTTCCGAGTTTGGGGCCGCGGGCCGCAACTTAAGATATTGCTGGCAATGGTAAATGGCGGCGGCCGGGTCGGCTTGCTTTTGGTAATAGAGCAAAGCCAGTTCGAAATGCGCTGCGGCAGATTTCGGATTGGCCTCCAGCGCCTGCTCAAAACACTCGACCGCCCCGGTGTAATCCATCGCGCCAACGAGATTTTTGCCTTGGAGAAAATGCGGCTCCTTTTCCTCGTCGGCCCCATTCGGACTGGAGGGCAGGCAGCCAGTCAACGCCATGCTGCCAAGCATTAACGCGATGACGCGGAAATGGCTGGGCAACATACTCATGCGCATAGAGAAAGGCATTTCCTTAGCCACTGCAACCTAAAAACGTCGAAAAAGGCAGCCCCTGTTCCAGCGCTGACCGAATCTCATTAACACCTGGCGTCAGCCAGGTGTTGTGGCCTCTGAAACCCGCATAAACTGTTTCACCCGAATATTTCAGACCCCGGAGCGCCGGGTGATGGCACCCGGCCTACAGGAGCACCGGCTTTGACTTGTAGGCCGCTTGCACTCACGCGGCGCTCTGTTGGCGTCCTGAGCGGAGTGTGAAATATTCGGTTTCAACAGTTTATGCTTTCCCGCCGCCACTGAGCTTCTATCTTCCATCTTCGGTCGCCTTGGCAGACTGCACGAACGGGTTTTTCCGAACCGTTTCGGCGGGCACAACCGGCAAATACCGCGGGCTCACAAGAACGTAAATCCAGCCGATCACCAAATGCACTCCCGCAGCCGCGGTGAGATGCACGATGTCCAACAGCCCCAAACCGTAGAAAAGGAACATCGCGACGAAAAAAAGCGCCCCGGGCATCAGCGCAGCCCCCGCCAACCGCCAGCTCCCTCGCCAATCCAATTCCCGGTCCCGATAAAACGCCACCAACCAGACCGGCG
Organism: Verrucomicrobiota bacterium; assembly: GCA_003176045.1. Taxonomy (GTDB): domain Bacteria; phylum Verrucomicrobiota; class Verrucomicrobiia; order Limisphaerales; family UBA8199; genus PSRM01. Next base: position 2,735 of record PSRM01000347.1, read on the forward strand.
CGCAATAGAGTGTCGCCAAGAAGGCCCACGAAACCATCAAAAGCACGATCACCAAACCCGCGCCGATCGCGAGAATCTCAGGCGCCCAGGCCCCCCAAAGCGGCTCCAGATCCAACCGACTGAACGCCAAAGTTGAGTCTCGCGGATAGTCCACCGTCAGAAAACCAAACAGAGAAATGATCTTCACGCTTTTCTCCCCGAACTCAACCTCCACATGCGCCGGCGAACGCACCTTCCCTTCGTGTTTCAGATCAAGCGCCAGCGCCAGGAACCTGTTCTCCGCAAGCCTCCTCGGCGACTCCCCATTCCACGCCAAACTGCCCCCACGAATCTCGCCTTGCTCCGGCAACCGTTTGATGGCCTGGGCAATCGTCGGAAACCAAAACCAATCCAGAAACCAAACCACGGTAATCGCCGCCAGAATCGCGACCACCAACTGCACGAGCAACAACCGCCGCAGCGAAGCGCGCCCAAAAGCCGCCACCCCTCGAGGCGTCAGCGGTTCCCACGCCTGCGGCGGCCGCTCCCCGGGCTGCTTCTCGACAGATTCTGCCATTCAGCCAGAATTTTAGCGCTTGGGTGAGCGGATGACACGGAGAAAGAGGGTCCGGGCTAACTTTGTCGAAAACTTTGACGAGAACTTAGTCGAATTCTCGCTGTAATGCGCCCTATGACAATTCAAAATGTTCGAATTAAATTCTTTTGGCGTTAGCATGCGTTACTAGGCGTTAATCGCTGCAAGTGGGCGATAAAGCTCCGGGGTGTCTGCGGCTGACTTGCGGTTTGATAACGGTTGATTTGTGGGTGAGTTGCGGCTGGGGATCGACAAAGTTAACGACAAAGTTTGCGACAAAGTTACATTGATAGGGGGGGTGCTGAGCTTGATGGATTGCTGTACGCTTCTCATGGACTGCTATGGGCTGCTCTCGAGCGTCTTGAGACTGCATATCTGATGTCTTTCACGTGCTTGTCGGGTGCGGTGGTAAGTCCAAAGTCCATCCGCCTACGCTAAGGCTTGGGCGCGACAAGTAGTCCAAGGTCCAAAGTCGAGAGAGAACGCTTAAGAGGGCGGGTCAGGAGGCTGGGGCGGGTGGAGGCTGGCCCTGGGGCTGCTGGCCCTGTTGGGGAGGGACGAGGATGACGGGGACGGGGTAGCGGAGTTTGAGGACCTCGTCAACCGAGACTTCGATGTAATAGGCGCCGGCGACTTTGAATTCGACCTGGCTGAAGATGGTGAAGTTGGTGGCGTGCAGGGTGGCGTCCTGGAGCGAGAATTTAACTTCGCCCTGGCGCAGGACGGTGGTTTGGTCCGGAGCCATGAAACGCACCATTTCGGTAAATTGGCCTACGCCGGCAGTCCAGCGATTGAACAGGCTGAGTTTAAAAGCCACCACCGGGAGCTGCGGGACGCGGATGAAGTTGATGACGCCGACGAGGATGAAATTGCCGGTGATCTCCTGCCGGATTTCTTCGCACAGGAGCGAGCACTGGAGGTCGGGGAGGATGCGGGTGGGAGTCATCGGGGAATTTATGATTTATGATTTATGATTTATGATTTGAGCAAATGACTTCGGAAGCTCCAGTGTCTTAATCTTAATCTTTCTCTTAATCTTAATCGCCGCAGGGGTCGAGGGTCGAGGGTCGAGTAAGCCGTTAACGACCGCGGTTGCTTTCCACGTTTCACGTTTCACGTTTCACGATCACGTCTCACGGCCACTCGCTCGTTCGGCGGCCAGGACGGTGTTCTGCATGAGCATGGCGATGGTCATGGGGCCGACGCCGCCGGGGTTGGGGGTGATTCGGCCGGCGATCTTCTGTACGGCGTCAAAAGCGACGTCGCCGACGAGGCGGGAGCCGGTTTTGGCTGAGGGATCGCTGACGCGATTTACGCCCACGTCCACGACGGTGGCTCCGGGCTTGACCATGTCGGCTCTGACGAATTCGGGGACGCCCATGGCGGCGACGAGGATATCTGCGCGAAGGCAGTGGGCTTTAAGGTCACGCGTGCCGGAGTGGCAGAGGGTGACGGTGGCATTGGCGTGCTTCTGCTTCTGGCAAAGGAGGATGGCCAGCGGTTTGCCGACGATGTTGCCTCGGCCAAGCACGACGACGTTTGTACCTTGAATCTTGATGTCTGTGCGAATGAGGAGTTCGCGAATTCCGGCGGGGGTGCAGGCGATAAAGCCTGTTGTGTCGCCGAGAACAAGTTTGCCCATGTTGACCGGGTGGAATCCGTCAACGTCTTTGTCCGGATTGACCGCGGAATAGACTCGTTCGGAGCGGATATGGGATGGAAGCGGGCTTTGAACAAGGATGCCGTGGAGAGCGACATCGCCGTTGAGGCGATGGAGTACCTGAAGCAACTCGGCTTCGGTGGTTTTTTCCGCCATTACGTGGGTTTTCGAGTAGATGCCGAGATCGGCGCAGGCTTTTTCTTTGCGGCCAACATAGACTTTCGAGGCGAGATCTTCGCCGACGCGCACGAAGGCCAGGCCCGGAGGATGGCCGCGGGCTTTCAAAGCGGCAATACGCGGGAGGAGGTCCTGCTGGACCTGGAGGGCGATGGAGCGGCCGTCAATGATGTTAGCGAACACGGAAAAGGTTAACTGGGTTAACTAAGTTAATTAAGTTAACTGAGATCACCACCGCAGATCCCGGGTGATGAAGCGTTTGGGAGTTGCTGCGGATAGGAGTGCTCTGCCGCAAATCTCTAAGCTTTTGATCCCGTAGGGATGAAAGAAAATAACCCAGCGTTTCAACACAGGCTACGAGCGGTTGAACTGTAGGAGTCCCGTAGGGACGACAGAGAAAGTGCTTCTGTCGTCCCTAACGGGACTCATTCCCCGTCGGACCATTATCCCAGCGTTGAAACGCTGGGCTATTCTCTGTCGTCCCTCCGGGACTAATGCAAGCATGGATTGAAAAGTTATTCTCATTGAGTAGCGGTATCTGCGACCCGCCATCGGCTCCGTCGCACCCAGGGGAGGCAGGGTCCATGAACACCGGGATTTGCCTTAATTAACTTAAGTTAACTTAATTAACCCAATTAACGTTTCCGCGTCGTTATATTAGAGCCTCGTTACCTCGGCTGCTACGGTTTCGATTATGGCGCTTCTTCGGCCACCTCGATTCTCTGGATGGTGAGCAGCGGGGTGTTGCCCCAACGCTCATCCAGGGATTCTTCGCCGGTCACGACGACGCGAAGGCCTTTGAAGCGGCGCAAATCAAACTGACGTGAAGGGCTGTAGAGATAGTTGATGGTGCGTCCGTTTTCCAGCCCGACCAGGGCGAAATGAGACGGGGCCTGGATGCTGGTGAGGCCGCGCACGAAACCTTCGTGCGAAACGATACGTTTGGGCGGCGGTTCCTCGGTGGCGGGCTCGGGCGGAGTGGTGGTGGTTGGCGCCTGGGCGGTCGCGTTCGTGGTAGTTGGTGTTTCGGTGGTTGGAGCCGTTGTGGTGGGCGGATTTTCGGTCGTTGTGGTGGCTGCAACGGTGGGGCTTTCGGGCACGGTGTTGGTGGTCGGCGTGGGGGCCTCAGGCACTATGGGTGCGGTGGGAGTCGTGGCCGCGACTGTGGGGGCTTCTTTTTCCTGGGTCAGGAATTGTGCGGCGATGAAGGCAAAAGTGCCGGAAGGCGGCTCGATTTGGGTCCATTCGCCTTTGACGGCGATTGGCTTAACGGCCTCTCCGGGACTAAGAATCCCAAGGACACTGTAGTCCTCACTTGGACCGGCACGGACTTTGAGGCGTTTGGGGCCTACAGCGTTATTGCTGAGATAGGCGCTGCTGACAAACGCCTTGGCCGAAGGTGGCAAGGCTACTTTGGCCCAGGCTGAGGGTTCGTTGGCGGCTGAGTTGTTGTGGACGATTTCCTCGATCACCGTGACCTGCTGCCCTTTGCTGACGCGGGCGACGACCTCGCTCTTGAGCTTGGCCTGGGCGCGCACGTTGACGTTGCTGGCCTGGACTGTGGCAGGCCCAGGCACCAGCGGCACGGTCTTAAGTTCCTTGGCGGCAGGGAGCGGCTTTTTGGCGGCCTTTTTCTTCGGGGCTGACTTTTTCTTAACGGCTTTTGAGGCCGGCGCGTTTGTTTTGGCTGGTGTGGCCGCATTGGTCACGACCGTGGTCGTGGTGGCACTGGTGCTAGACACGGCGCCGGGAGCATTGGTTGCCTGCCGGGCCAGCACGCTGGCCGAAAGCATGGTTCCTAGCAGGAGCAAGAGGTTCCGTTTCATAATTTGATCAATAGTAAAGCAACACCTAACTCAAGGTTTTGGGTCACGGCGCTGAAAAGCGCCGTGAACCGGCAGGCTGGAAAGCCTGCCCTACACGATTTCGTAATTGAACCACGAATAGACACGAATGAACACTAATGAATTCGTAATTCAATGATAAAAGTTCGCGCGTTTTTTGCAATGAATGGCGCCAGAAACCCTTTGAACGTTGCTGCGGACAGGAATGTCCGCGCTCCGTTTACATCAGCGATTTTATCTCGGTTTCTGTCAATGTCCGCCATTTGCCGGGCCGCAGCTCGCCCAGTTTAATTTTTCCGATCTGCACCCGCTGCAAGTGTTTCACCGTGCGCCCCATTGCTTCAAACATCCGGCGCACTTCGCGGTATTTGCCCTCGGCCAACTCGAGTTCCACTACGCTTTGCGAATGGCCGGCGGAAATCAAGCGAACTCTTTCGGCTTTTAGCTTTTCGCCGTCATGCCATACGCCCGCGGTCAACCGGCCAAGTGACTCGCTCTCAATCCTGCCTTCGACGGTGGCGACGTATTTCTTGCGCACGCCGTATCTTGGATGCGTCAGGCGCAAGCTCAATTCACCATCATTGGTGAGAAAAAGCAATCCTTCACTGTTAAAATCGAGCCGGCCAACCGAGTGCAGGTGGCGCCATTCCTTGGGCAGCAGCTCATAAATGGTGGGGCGCGCCAGTTCGTCGTTGCGCGAGCAAACCAATCCGCGCGGTTTGTTAATGGCCACGTAGATTTTCTTGCGCGCTTTGACGTGGCTGCCGTCAACGGCCACGTCGTCGTGAAGCGGATCAACTTTGGCGCCTAATTGATGAACGATTTGGCCGTTCACGGCCACCCGCCCGGCCAGGATCATTTGCTCGCCCGCCCGGCGGGAGGCGATGCCGGCGTCGGCGAGGAACTTTTGCAAACGGATCATCAGAAACCCAAACTCGAAATCCGAAGCCCAGAAGCTCAAAGGCCGAAACTTACCGCATTAAGCCGCGCGTCGGCAGCACAGTCACCAGAAGCCACACAGTTCGGACTTCGCCCTTCGGACTTCGGGCTTTTCTTAGGCTTCCCCTTTGGTCTTGCGCAGGCCGGTGATGCGCTGGCCTTCTTTCCATTGGCCGCGCTTTTTGAGGAGTTCGAGGCGCTCGAAGCGTTTGAGCACGTTGCGTTTGCCGCCGAGAGTGGCTGCCGCTCTTAGACTGCGATGTTGTGACATAAGAAATTGATCTTTAGTGATTTATCCGGCCGAGTTGGCGCGAAATGAAGGGGCTATGTAGCAGGAAAATGGGGTCGAATGCAATCAATTATTTAATACATCCGTGGTACGATTCAGGACCAGTGACAAAGACCGCCACTGTAGGGCAGGCTTTCGAGCCTGCCGGTTCAGGGGGCTTTTTAGCCCCCTGAACCATCACCTTCCAGGGTCGCGCCGCTGGAAAGCGGCGCAACCGGCAGGCTGGAAAGCCTGCCCTACAGACTTTGTCACAAGCCCTGTACGACAAAGTTCGCGACAAAGTTAACTTGCCGGTTTAGCTCGCACCACCAGCACGGCGGAGTTGGCGCGGTTGAGGATTTCGCGGGAGATGTCGCCGAGGACGAAGGTGCGCAGGCCGACACTCAGAGCCGAGCCGGTTACCACGAGGTCGTAACCGCCGGCGCGGATTTCGCGCAGAATGCCCTCCAGCACGGAGCCGCGGCGCAGTTGCACTTCCACTTTAACGCCCATGGCTTCGAGCAATTCTTTTTCGTGGCGCAGGTTGAGGCCGAGTTCGGAATGGGAATTGAGGAGCGATTCGGCGGTAACTTTCATGCGTCCCAAAGGAGCGTAAATGGCGGGCAGTTCAGGCATGACGTGCAGAAGGGCGACGCTGGCTTTGGCGCCTTTGGCGATTTGGCCAGTCAGGCGCACGGCATTGTCAATGTACTCCTTGCCGCCGCTGCACACGAGGATGCGGCTGATAGTTGTGCTTTGACCGGCCACGCTCAAGACGGGCGGAGTGATTTCTTTGATGATTTTGTAGGATTTGGAAGACATCCAGAACAGGCCGCGGCTGTCTTTTCGAACAGCGCCAATGATCACGAGGTCGTAAGGGGTTTCTCGGGTGCGTTTGGTGATCTCTTCGACGGCTTTGCCGGATTTGCTGATAAGTTCTGCCTGGATCTTTTTGTCGGCGAGAAGAGCCTGGCTTCGTTTGAGTGAATCGAGCAGCGAATCAGATTGCCCTTTGGATTCGCTGATGCCGAAAAGAGTTACTTCTGCGCTACAGCCAACGGCGATGGTGGCGCCGAGCTTAACAGCGCTCTCAGCCTGGGGGGAGCCGTCGCTGCAAATCAATATCTTCATGACGCGGCAGGACCGTAATGCGAGCGGGGTTAACTGGGTTAAATAAGTTAACTGAGTTAATTGAGTTACAATGTTACATCGTTACAAAGTTACATCGTTACAAGGTTACATCGTTACAAGGTTACTTGGGGAGCAAACGAGCCGAATGAAGTCTTTGACCGGAATAAATTAAGTTCGCCGTTTTGGTAGCATTGAGATTCGAATTTATTTTGCCGGGTGACCGGTGAGGAGGCCGTGGAGGACGAAGGCGGCGCCGATGAGCGGCAGGGGAATGAAAGCAAGCCGGATGCGAGGGCCGACAAAGAATTGAGTGAGCGTGGCGCCGATTTGGGCGCCGATGGCCGCGCCAGTGTGCATCACCAGGGCAATGAGGATGTCCACGTTTCCTTTCAGGGCGTGGGAAACAGTGCCGTACCCGGCCGAGATAATGATCTCGAACAGGTCGGTGCCCACGGCGATGTGGGTGGGGATGCCGAGCAAGTAAACCAGGCAGGGCATGCGGATGTAGCCTGCGCCGCCGCCAAGAAAACCGCTGAAGAAGCCACCAACAAAAGCGACGAGCAAGATGGCCCAGACGGAGACGCTCGCGATTCCGGAAGCCGGCAGCTTTACGTACGGGGGAATCGGGAATCGGTGGATGGCCTTGGCGATGTAGGCCAGCGCCGAGTGATCCCGTCTCGACGAATGCTCTCCGGGGATTGGCAAACCGCGCGCCCGTGCTGTCCGGGTCGCGCCGAGGGTTTTGAGGCTTTCCCAGGCCATGAAGCCGGAGATGCCCAGCAGGATGACGATGAACGTGCCGCCCACAGCGAGGTCAATGTGATGGGTGCGCCGGAGAGCCTGGACACATTGCGCGCCCGCTTCCACACCGGCGATCGTCCCAACAACCATGATGAGACCCAGCTTAAAATCAATGTTGCCCAACGTGCGATGTTTGCGGGCTGCCACGATGGATTTTCCCACGATGTGCGCCAAGTCAGTGCCGACCACAAAATTCATGGGCACGCCTGCGGCAAAAAGAGCTGGGCCGGCCAGGAAACTGCCGCCCACGCCAAAGAACCCACCGAGGATCCCGACGACAAAGCCGACCCCGATAAGGTAAACGGGGTTGAGATGCACGCCGGCGACAGGGAAGAACATCAATCCTCCGTTCGGGGTTTCACTAGACTCAACAGGAAACGTGTGAGGGCTTCGAAAAGGACGCCCTGAATTATGATGAGCACCAGGGCAAGAGCGGCGTAGAGTTGGCGCTGGGTTTCGAAGATCCGATTCAGCCAATCCGCAAGGAATGTAAGGACGAGGAAGAAATAGCCCGTCACCAACCCTGCATAGACTACCAGTTCAATCAGGAAAACCATCACGGAACGGCGCACCTCGGGTTTCATTGAACATACCATTCAGCCATAAAACGATCTTTTTCAAACTTTTTATGTTGGAGTCTTTAACGCAAAGGTACAAAGACACAAAGGTGCCGGGAAACGAACGGACACGAATTTCGCGAATTTACGCGAATTCGTGTTCATTCGTGTAATTCGTGTCTCTTTCTTCTCTTTGCTTCTTTGCGTCTTTGCGTTAAACAGGTTTTGAAATGTTTAAGGTCACTCATCTCGAAAACGGGCTGCGAGTAGCCACGGCTGAGATGCCGCAGATGAGCAGCGTGAGCGTGGGGGTGTGGCTTGGGGTGGGGTCGCGTTATGAACCGGCAGCGCTCAATGGTGTTTGTCATTTTATCGAGCACTTGCTTTTCAAGGGGACGAAAAAGCGGTCGGCGAAAGAGATTTCGGAGGCTGTGGAAGGGATTGGCGGTTATCTCAATGCGTTCACGAGCGAAGAGGTGACGTGTTTCCATGCGCGCGCCTGTTCCGACCGGCTCGAGGAACTGTTGGATGTGCTAATGGACATGCTGTTGTACTCGCAATTCAACCCGTCGGACATTCGCAAGGAGCGCGAGGTCATCAAAGAGGAGATTGCGATGTATCTCGATGAGCCGCAGCATCATGTACAGGAATTGCTCAATGCCACGCTTTGGCCCGGTCAGCCGCTGGGCAGGCCGATCACTGGGACTGAGGAAACGCTCAATGGCATGGGACGCTCGCAACTGCTGAGCTACCTTGCATCGAATTATGTAGCGGGCAGCGCCGTGATTGTGGCGGCCGGAAAAGTCAGCCATTGCCAGTTCCTGCGGGCGGTGCGGCGCTATGCCAGAGGGTTGCAGGCCGGCGATCGGCCTCAGTTTATCGGGTCCGCAGATGGACAGGCGGAGCCGCAGTTACGGCTCTTCACCAAGAGCACTGAGCAGACTCAGCTTGCTCTGGGCATCCGCACCTGCTCGCGGCATGACGAGCGGCGTTATGTCTTGCGGCTGCTCAACACGATCCTGGGCGAGAACATGAGTTCCCGACTTTTTCAGGTAGTGCGCGAAGACCGTGGCTTGGCTTACTCCATCAGCAGCAGCGCCAGCTTCTTTGCGGACACAGGTGACCTGGTCATCTCGGCGGGACTGGATACTGATAACGTGGAGAAAACGCTTCAGTTGATTTTGATCGAGCTGCGGCGGCTTTCGGCTATCGCTCCGTCTCACGAGGAACTGCGGCGGGCGAAGGATTACGTCGTCGGTCAACTCGATCTAGGGCTCGAAAGCACGGATGCGCGGATGAATTGGCTGGGTGATCAACTGCTGGGTTACGGCAGGATCTTCAGTCCGGGGGAAGTTAAACGCCGATTGCGGCAAGTGACCGCGGGCCAGATCCGGGCGTTGGCGAACGAGTTGTTCCGGCCCGAGAGGCTCAATTTAGCGATGGTGAGCCCGCTGAAATCGGCGGGAACGTTGGAGCGCGTGATGAGGAAGACTTAACGCAAAGACGCAAAGGCGCAGGGGAACAAACCGCGAATAGACAGGAAAATTGAAGACAGGAAAATGAATACCAAGAGCAGGCAGGAAAATTTTGAGGCAGGAAGATGAAGAGCTTTATATTTTCCTGCCCCTAATTTTCCTGCCCTGATTTCCTTTTTAAATTTTTCTGTCTTCAATTTTCCTGTCTTGTCTTTGCTTCTTTGCGCCTATGCGTTAAAACTCGGGCGTGGTTTTAGATGCCAATTCAGCCAAGGTCGCGCTATTGCAGAAGCTGCGGACACGGTCAGTGTTTCATGGCGATTTCACCCTCGCCTCAGGCGCCAAGAGCAAATACTACATTGATTGCCGGCTGACGACGCTCGATCCGGAGGGAGCGTGGCTGGTGGGGCAGACGATGCATGATCTCATTCGCAGGGAACAAGCGGCGCGCGGAGTGGATGTCCGAGCGGTTGGCGGTTTGACGATGGGCGCGGACCCCATTTCGCTCGCGATTGGCATGTATTCCCATTTCGCAAAGGACGCAAAGGTGCTTCAGGTCTTCTGCGTTCGAAAAGCACCGAAGGCACACGGACAGACGAGATTGATTGAAGGCAATTTCCAAAAAGGCGATTCGGTGGTGGTGATCGAGGACGTGATCACGCGCGGCGAGTCGGCCTCGGCTGCCATCAAAGCAGTGGAGCAGGAGGGCGGGAAGGTGCAGTTCGTGGCAGCGTTGGTGGATCGGGAGGAGGGTGGACGGGGTAAGATTGAGGGGATGGGACATCCGGTGGTGGCGGTGTTTAGCAAGAGTGAACTACTAGAGAAGTAAACCCATGAAAGAGAATCGCCCAGGAGGAGCCGCCGGACAAGTGTATCGAGCGAAACCTCGAAAGACGCTCGGGGACCGAATGATTCTCTTCGGAGCACGCCGCAACGTTGTAAGTAAAGTCGATGGTATCGCCATAGTGGACATGAGGAAGCATGGCGATTTATTTCAACGAACAATGGAAGATGCGCTTGCGTTGCTTCGCCAGCACGATCCTCGGCGATACGCGAGGGTTGTTGAACACATCCGCTGGATAATAAACATGGTCGGGCGTTTTAGCTTGGACATGGTTTACCACCCCGGGATTTCTGCATTGGCGATCGAGTTTTCCGAGATGTCGGGCATGCGTGCGGACGGTCCCGCCGCAGCTTACGCCGCTTTACTCGTTTGGGTGGCAACCGGAGCGTTCCTTTTAGCGCGCTTGCTTCAGGAGGAGCCGCAGCCGAAGCCTCGCACCGCCCGGATATGCTTCGAGGAGGCCCAACGGTTCATTGCAAGGCTGGCCGAGGTTGATCGTATCGCGTACCAGACTGATGTTCTCCAGATGGACTTCGACACCTTTCAGAAACTCCCTGTTGAGCCGCCATCCGGAGGACTGCCCGATCTCGTCTCAGCATTGCGGCGTTCTTGGAGGGATAACAGGCGCCGGATCCAGTAGCGAGGTCACAGCCTTGGGGTTTGCCTTTTTCCGTAGAACCTGCACGTTCTTGCTATAATCCGCGAATGACGATATCGCTAACACGGGAACAATTAGCATGGCTTAAATCCAAGCAACACCAGCGAGGATTTGCTACAGCGAGCGAGGTGGTCAGAGATCTCATACGTCGCGAGCAGGAGAAGGAGGCCGCGAAGATTGAGCGGGAATTCAGGGTCTTAGCCAAGTCCAGCAATCCGGCTTTGCCACCGATAAAACAAATCGTGGCTATCACCCGCAAAGTCAGAAAGGAACTCTTGCGTGAGCACGAAATGGCCCGCCGTTCAAACGCACACGATCGCGCCGCCCGCGTAGCGGCCAACCGACGGTAGCCGTGGGCTTCAGCCCGCGGATTAGCGCAGCATAACTCATGGCGTCGCGTAGCGACTGCGCCAACAATTCATGTCCTTGTGCACAAGGTCGCGCTCAAGCGTCGCTACGCGACGCAAACCCCTGAGCTGACCGTCTCCCGTGGGCTCAAAGCCCACGGCTACTTTCAAAGCATCGCTACGCGATGAACTGAGAATCTCCGGCAAAATGCCTCTTGCGCTATTCCTGGCTTTTTGGCGGATGCGCTTCGATTTGGCCGCCGACGGCTTTGTTCAGGCCGTATTGGGCTTTGTTATACTCGGCCAGCGCGGTGACATACGCTGATCTCGCTTGAGTCAAGGCTTGCTGTGCCTGGATGTCTTCCAGGACGACGCCGACGCCGAATTGTTTGCGCTGCTGAGTGAGGCGAAGGGTTTCGCTGGCCGTGTTGAGGTTGCGCTCGGCGAGTTGAATTTGGGCAGCGGTGGAATTGGCCCGGACAAGGTTGGCAACGACGTCGGAAACAATGGCGTCTTTGAGCTTGGAATCAGCGACCTGGGCTGCGGACAACCGGGATTTTGCGGCGTTAATGCGCCCGGAGTCGAACAGACCACCGGGACCGATCCGCCAGTTTAGGCCAACGATGTAATCTCCTTCTGCGCCGAAGGTGCTCGGGCCGCCATCGGGCCCGCCGCCGAGCCCGCCGCCGAACACCTGCGCTCCGACCGATGGAATCAAAGGGCCATAAACCGCGCCGTCCTTTGTGGCGCGAGTGGCGGCCATAAAGGCTTCGCTCTGTTTCAACTCGGGGCGCTGTCTCAAGGCTAGGACGACCAAGGAGTTCATCGAGGGATTGGTGGGAAAGAGGGCAATGGCTCGCAGGCCGCTGTCCTGAGGCGCCAGGGCTATTCTGGGGTCTAAATGCAACGTTTGCGCCAGGCTCACTCCGGCCACACGCTGCTGTTCGAGCGCCTGTTGCAATGTGATTCGGTACTGTTCGGTTTGGGTTTGCACCCGAAGCTCGTCTCCGCGAAACACAATCCCACTGGCGACGCCAACGTGCAGTTGTTGTTGATAATCCTCCGAAATCCGAATCGCCTGTTTGACTACCTCCAGCAATTCGCTGGCTTTCACCAGGTCGAAATAGCCCTGGGCGGCGGACAACACGGAGTCTTGGCGCTGGGTTTCCAGGGCCTGATCGGAAACCTTGACCAATTGCTTGGCTGCCAATGAATTATAGATGGCATCGCCCAGCACCAGTTGCGCGTTGAGAGCGACGCCAGGCGAATAGGATTGAAAGTGAGCATCGGAAATGATTCCAGAAGGCACTGCCTGGGCCACACCGTCTCGCCGATGGTAGCCCACTCCGGCAGTGGCCCACGGGAAGAATTGCTCGACCGCGCTTTTGCGGTTGGCTTCGGCTTCGCTGAGCTTTTCGCGAGCGAGTTGGATGTCGAGATTTCTCGCGCCGGCCAGTCGCAGAGTGGTTGGCAAATCTATGGGATAAGCCGTGTCGTTAGTGATCTGGCTCTCTGAGAGGATACCTTCGGGCAAAGTGGCGTAATGGTCCAAATTGGTCAGCGCTTGGGCGCGTGTAGAGGCAGCGCCGAGCATAGCCACGGCAAGCGCGTAAAACGCAAATCGTAATGCCTGGGTGAGGGCGGAAACGTCGGAGCGCGGCTGTCCCCAGCCGCAGCAGGTCCGCACGCAAAGAGGCGCCCGGTCATTCCGCACGCGCCGTTGCGAGCGGAGCCGCTGCGGGTGAGGACCCCCGCGCTCCGTCAGTGAGTCAGTGCCTGCCGCCACGGAGCGCCGAATTCCATTTCGGCGCGAACCTGCTGTGCGCGCCGAAACGGAGTTCGGCGCTCCGCCGTTCATTCGCAAATCGTGAGTTGCGTGTGTCACCTGGCCTCCGTTGCGTTCACTGGTTGACCATCATTGAGCGTGAGTTTGCCGATCAAGATTACGGCCTGACCTTCACGGACGCCGCTTGCAATTTCGACATTGGCGCTGTCGTTGAAACCAACCTGGACCGGGATTTTTTTCGCTTTTCCGTCAGCTACGGTGAAAACCGAAGTGCCCGCTTTCTCAGTGAGCAATGCTTGCGCCGGCACAAGCAGAGCGTTTTGCTTGCGCTCGACCTCTAACTGCACACTTGCGTATGCTCCCGGCCGAAGTTCGCCATCGGGATTGGGAAGCTCAATTTCAGCGAGCATCGTTTTTGTGGCCGGATCCAGGGCGTGGGCGAACCGCGTCACTGAACCGGAAAAGGAGCTTCCGGGCAGCTCTTCGAGCATGACTTTGGCGGGGGTCCCGTTCTTGATGAATGGCACTTCTGGTTCGGGCACGAACGCCTGGACGCGAACACGGCTGTAATCCATGAGCGTGATCAGCGCAGCGCTTTGCGGCGTGCTCCCGGTGGTTGCAGCGGGGATGAAGGCGCCTGGGTCCACAAACCTCGCTGTGGTCATGCCGGAAAATGGCGCCACGATGCGCGAATATTGCAGGAGGGTCTGCGTGCGCTGAAGCTTGGCGCGGGCGACCTCCCATTGGCCGCGCAAGTCATCCACGGTCTGGGGGATGACCAGGTCCGGCGCTTTTTGGCGGGCCTCGGCCATGCGTGCGAAATTGGTGAGGGCCACTTCGGATTCCGCTTTGTACTGGGCCTGATCGGCAAGCAATTCAGGCACTTCGATTTCGGCCAGTATTTGTCCTTCTTTTACGGGATCGCCTTTGTCAACTGTAAGTGTTTTCAAGTAGCCTGCGACTTTGGCGTAGATGGTTGCTTCCTGTAATGGCAGCACACGGAAGGTGGGCAAGGTGATGGTGCGAGCGATCTCGCCGCGGTGCGGAAGAACGGTTTGGACGTTGATGGGCGCGGCGGCTTTGGGCTGGGCTTCGTCTGCGGGGGGGTTGCAGCCGCAGAGGATGGCGAAGGCAGCAAGGCAAGAGAGGTAACGCGCAGAGCGAAGAGGTTTGATCCGCCAAATGATCGTTATTCTTCGGTGCATGTTGAGAAGTATTGTGGAGAAAACGGCCTCTTCTCCACTGCCCTCTCCTCGATGGTATCTATTTGCCGCGAGGTGGGAAATCCAAAGCGGCGGAATACGCCGAACTCCAAACGCTTTGCGACTTCCTGGCCGCGGCGCGCTATTTGGATTGCTTTGGATGATCCGGGAGTAAAAGCCAAAGCGGTAGAGGACTACCGCACTCCAAGACGCTTCGCGAGTTCGTAAGCGCATCCTGTTATTTGGATTGCGCGACATTCCCGCGCTTTCGTTTGCTTGCATGCTACTTAGTCAAGACGGGCTTGTTTGAGGATTGGAACTCGGTTGATCGTCCGGGAGAAGGGAGGCGGAGCGGCGGTGGGCGCGGGCCTGGACTAAAGAGAATATCGCGGGCAGGACTAGCAGAGTTGCCAGCGTTGCTATTGCCAGACCGCCGACGACTGCGCGACCCAACGGGGCGGTTTGCTGGCCGCCTTCGCCCAGACCGAGGGCCATTGGGACCATACCGGCAATCATCGCGGCGCTGGTCATGAGAATAGGGCGCAATCTGCTACGAGCGCCTTCGACTGCGGCCTCCGATGCGCCGGCGCCTTCCATCCGGCTGCGCTCGGCGAAGGTCACCAGCAGAATGGCATTGGCCACGGCGACACCCACGGCCATGATCGCTCCCATGAAAGATTGAATGTTCACTGTAGTGCCCGTAAGACGCAGCATGAGAAGGACACCGGCAATAGCAGCCGGGGTAGTGGAGACGACCAGGAACGCGAGCTTGAGTGATTGGAAATTGGCGGCCAGCAGCAGAAAAATCACGACGATGGCCACCAGCAATCCAGTCCGCAAGCCGTCCAACATTTGCTCAAGCGGCACGATCTGACCGCGGACTGTCACGGTGATGCCGGCCGGAGGCTGGCCGAGCTTTTGCAGGGCCTGGGTCACTTCCCTGGCGACGCTGCCCAGATCGGCGTGCTCGATGTTCGCCGTGAGCGTCACCATGCGCTGCATGTTGTAGCGTTCATATTGACCGACGGTAGTGCTCTCGGTGACTTTGGCGACGTTGCGAATTAGTACGCTCTGACCGTCGCGCTCGAGCACAGGCACGTTTTTCACTTGTTCAATCGAGTCCATGCGCGCCTGGGGTACCTGGACCTGGACCTGATAGGCCACGCCGCTGTTCGGGTCGGCCCAGTAGTTGGGAACCACGAAGCGGCTGGAGGAGGTGGCTGTCACCAGCGCGCGCGACACGTCCGCCATTTTCGCACCCATTACACCGGCTTTTTCGCGGTCCACGTTGACATCCACGGTAGGGTAATCGAGAGCTTGACCGAACTGGAGATCGCGCAACGCAGGAATGTGTTGTAGCGCGGCTTTAAGCTGGTCGCCGAAAGCGCGATCGGCGGCGAGGTTTTGACCGCTAACGGCGATCTCGATAGGAGTTGGCGAACCCAGGCTCATCACCCGGCTGACGATGTCGCTCGGTTCGAAGGAGAAACTAACCTCGGGCAGCTTTTGGGAAAAGATTTTACGGAGCCGCTCCTTCAGTTCGGCGATTTTAACGGGCGCGCCGGCTTTTAATTGCACCTGCAACACTCCTTCCTCGGAACCGCCGTTCCAGAGGTAAATGAAATTGATCGGATAAGACGAGGCATGCACGCCAAGGAAGCCGAGAGTAATCTCGACGTTGTTGGTTCCCACCTCCTGTTTGATCAGGTCCAACACTTGCAAGGCGATGGCTTCGGTGCCATTGATCTGTGTCCCGGTCGGCGCGCGCAGCCGCAGTTGGATTTGCCCGACGTCCACACTTGGAAAGATCTCAGCGCCCGGGCGGCGTCCCAGAAGGACAATGGCGACGGTGGCGGCGGCCAGATAGACAATCACCACGACCCAGCGGGCCCGGACCAGTCGCTGGCCGAGCGCAGCATAGCGTTGCTGGAAGCGCGCGAAACGGCCCTCGGTCGCAGAGTGGCCGGTCGCCGCGGCTTCGTGCCGGCGCAGCAACCAAACCGAAAGAACGGGAACCAGTGTGCTCGACAGAATGTAAGAGGTGACCATCGCGAAGCCCACGGCCAGCGAAAGCGGCAGGAACATGGCTTTGGCGGCCCCGACCATGAACAACGTGGGGGTGAAAATCGCCAGAATGCATAGCATCGCCAGCAAGCGGGGGACAGTTGTCTCGGTGGTCGCGTCCAGCGCGGCACGAGCGATCGGGCGGCCTCGCATCAAATGGGTATGAATATTCTCGATGCTCACGGTTGCCTCGTCCACAAGAATCCCCACGGCCAGGGCCAGGCCGCCCAGGGTCATAATGTTGATCGTCTGCCCGGTCAGCCACAGAACCAGGACCGAGCCCATGAGCGAAAGAGGAATGTTGATGACTACAATCAGCGCGCTCCGCCAATCACGCAGAAACAAAAGCACCATCAAGCCCGTCAGCACCGCCCCCAGAACGCCTTCCAATGTGAGGCCGCCGATGGCGCGGGTGACATAAGGGGATTGATCGAACTGGTAACTAACCTTTACATCGGCAGGCAGCACGCTTTGAAATTTGGGCAGGTTCGCTCTCACCAGGTTGACGACCGACAGTGTTGAAGCAGTCGAACGCTTGGTCACTGGGATATAAACCGTGCGCCGGCCATTGACCAAGGCATAGCTGGTCACGATATCGGACCCATCTATCACTTGCCCCACATCTCGCAAAAAAACCGTGGGGAACTCCCCGGTACGAATCGGGACCGCTTCCAGGTCTTTCACGTTTCGCGCCACCGCATTGAGGGGCACCATCGGATATTTGCCGTTGATGGGCACGTTGCCGGAAGGGCTGATCAGGTTGGCGGCAGTAATGGCGTTGACAACCTCATCGGGCGACATGTTGAGGGACCGGAGCCGTTCGGGTTTGAGGTTCACGACGATGCTGCGGGCGCTGCCGCCAAAAGGCGGGGGCGCGGAGACACCGGGCAGGGTTGCGAACAACGGCCTGACGCGGTTCAAAGCAAGGTCTTGCATTTCGCCGACCGTCCGGCTGGCGCTCGAAAAGACCAGGTCGCCTACCGGAACGCTGCCTGCATCGAAGCGCATGACAAAAGGCGGCACAGTGCCGGGCGGCATGAAGGCGCGCGCGCGGTTCACGTATGCGACGGTCTCTGACATGGCCTGGGACATATCGGTTCCGGGGTGGAACTGGAGTTTGATAATAGCGGCGCCCTGGATGGACTTCGATTCAACGTGCTCGATGCCGCTGATATAGAGGAAGTGGTACTCATAATAGTAGGTGAGATAGCCCTCCATCTGGGCCGGGTCCATGCCGCCGTAAGGCTGAGCCACGTAGATCATAGGAATGCCCAACGTGGGAAAGATATCGCGAGGCATCTGTCGCACTCCCAGAACCGAGGCCAACGCCACGGCCACCACAGCCACAATGACTGTGAAAGGCCGGCGCAAGGCAACCTGAACGAGGTTCATAAAGGGCAGAGCGACCGCTGACTGAGTAGCGGCTTTCGCTTGTTGTTGCTAATATTACATCGATGTAATAGTAATTACAAACGGCTTTCCCAAAACTCTCTCCCGCTATTCCTCAATGCTTTTCGGAATGAATGCTCCCTGGATTATCCTTCAGCACAAATCCCTGCCCGTGTCCGCCCAAATCAACAACCAACTCCTTTAGCGCCCCTCGGTGCATAGCGTTGTTTGCGACAACCGAGTTGCTGAGCGCTTTGACTACGATGCCGTAATTTGGCGTGGTTTCGCCATTGCCGCCGTCGTCCCGGCCAACATCGCAGGTATTGCCAACGCACGCGAGACCTTCGACGCCCTCAAAACGCATGTGGCAGCTTTGATACTGATCGGAAAAAGCGCCTCCATGCGGGGCGCCACTCCGATAGATCACGTTGCCCGTAATCGTGACGGTTCGAGTAGGACCTTTGCCGCGCGGCAGCAGGGCCATGGCAGGACCACTGGTGCGGTCAAAGTAGTTCCCGGTGATGTTGTAATAGCTTCCGCCTTTTAGAACGAGGCCGTAACGCTGGTTCCACTCGATTCGGTTGGCGGTGAATGTGACGGATGAGTTCTCATCGTATGCGCCGATGCCTGCCTGGCCATTGGCGGAGAACCAGTTATCTGTCACCCATCCGTCCCAGCCGCGGAACAGAAGCCCGTTGGCTTTATTAAAGGCAATCATGCTCTGCCGGATGTTGAAAACCCAGATGCGCGAAAGGTGGATGCCGTCGCCTGTGAAATTGCCGATGCGGCAACGCTCAATGCAGACGGCGTCCTCGTGTTTGCCGTAATCGGGCTTGTCGAGCATGATGCCGTGAATTCCACTCCCCTGCCCTGCTCCATCCAGAGAGATGCCATTGATCCGGAATCCGTAAGCGCCGGTGATGTCGAGCAGGCAGCGGACGGCTGGATCGGCCAGGCGAAGGACGGGGCCGGCATATTCGTTGTAGCTCCAGGTGGGATTGCCACAAATGCCCACAAACGGAGGAACCTTGAGCGTTGAGCAAGCGAAGACGCCGCCTGGAATGAATATCGTGCCTTTGGTTTCGGCTGCTTTTGCGAGGGCTTTTTGGATGGCGGAGGTGTTGTCGGTTTTGCCGTCGCCGATGGCGTTGAAGTCGCGGATGTCGAGGGCGTTGGGCAACACGCTCGCAGCGCCAAGAAGGCCGGTGGCGCTGGTGGTTATGAAGTCACGCCGGGACAGATTGGATTCAGGCTGGCTCATGTACAGGGTTTAAGTGGAGTGACCATGCGCGGCGAAATTCATCGCGAGGCAAGAATGTTGAATTTTATCCAGTCCTGCAATATCTCGCTGGCATTTCATACGGCCTCCGGCTTGTTGCAGCTTCTTGCTGCTGCACGGTGGGAGGGGGTAATGCATTTTGAGCTTGGAACGGCGGGTTCTGATTGAGTTAGGCTGAGTTAGACTGCGCTTGGCTGTACTTAGATTCGAAAGCTCATCAAAACACACGACCAGAAAACACCGGGATAGTCTTTTTAGCAGGGTCTATGGTGGTCTTTCCGGGGAAAGGAAGGCGCCCACGTGTTCGGATTGCAGTTTCCAGCTCGTGAAGTGGCAAATGATTTTCCTCGAAAAAGGTTGAGGTGGAAAAATGCAAAACACAGCTTTAGACAAGAAACATTGTACATCAAGCACTTATGATAGTTGGCATAAGCGATGCTCGACAGGCGAGCAGTTCGGGGCGTCGGCACAAACCCGACCCGAGCAATAAACCTATGGACCCGGGCGGCGTAAGCGGTGCGCCATGTGACTCTAAGAGGCTGGAGTCGGACACACAGCAGGGCGGCCTGGGAGAAAGGGAATGATGCAATGAGTGCGGTCTGTGTTGTCGAGAAGCAAGTCGCAGTGGCTCAGGAAGCTCCTCCTCTGGGCAAAATCGTCGGCGGAATCATCACTTCAAACCACCTGCCGATTCCACCCCCATCAATCACTGGGCTCGTCCCATACCTGGGAGGAGATCTGGAATGGCCTCGGGAAATTCGACCCGGTACGTCACGGCAGTTTTTCCCAGTTTACCAACGGGTGCGCGCGCAACGTGCGTCTGAGGTTTTGGAGCGATGCCCGTCACAAATTTGAACTCCCGCTTGAGGTAGAAGACGAGTCGGCCGATTTTCCGGACCCGCAAGAAAGCCCTCTCTGCGACCTGAGCCTCTTCGACGGGCTTATGCTGGCGACATTTGGCGGAGCCAGCGAGCCTCATCAATTAATTGTTTTTGGTTACATTAAGCTCCTGCAGTGGAAGCCGGCGGAGGTGTTTGAAGAGCTTTCCCATGAGTCCCTCAAAACACTGATGGCGCGACTGGAACGCGACCTCCAGGACTTCTTTGCCCCTCATGATTGGATCGTACGAGAGAGCCTGAAGAAACTGAAGGAGTTGGTGCAAAATGGAACGGGGGTGGGAGCAACCCTTCTTAGGGATAATTATACCTCCAAGGCGGCCCTGGGTACTCGCAGCTATTCTGCAAAATGCCGGCAGAACATCACCAACTGGTGGGTAAGCGTCGAGAGGCGGGTTAAAAGTGATCTCGCCAAGAAAGGAGGCGCGTTCTAAGCAATCTCGCAAGAAAGCCTCTAGAAAAATCAAAAAATATTGTATTGTATCTAGAGAGCTTGATGAGAGCGCAAAGGACAGTCGAACACGTAACCACCGAGACGCTCGTTGATTATTTTGGTCACAGGCTTCCCGAACACGAGGAGGCAAACGTCGAGAAGCACATCGCCGATTGTGACGAATGTACGGCCTTGGCCCGCCGGGTGCGCCGGGTGTCGCACGCGATGTCGAAGTGGACAGCCAAAGTCCATTCCAGCGCCAAGCGCCGGACAGGTGGTTGAAAACAATATAACCAATTGCGCCGGGTCTGGGGACCCGGCCTACAAATGCCTGTAGGGCGCGTGCCGACAAGCGGCGAGAAGGACGACCTTCGAAGTCACCGTCTTTGCGCCTTTATTTCGGCGAGCAAGGGCTTAATGCTTGTCCTCAAGTCCGGCTGCCGCCGTATCGCTTCTCGGTAATCGGCCAGTGCGCCGTCGAGCTCGCCTTTGGCTTGCCGTGCGATGGCTCGGCCATAATACGCAGGCGCGGAGCCGGGGTTCAGCTCCAGAACTTTTTCATAGCTCTTAAGCGCTTCGTCCCACTCTCCTCTGGTTAACATACCAAAAGCTCGCGTCCACAATCCCCACAATTTTAGGGCTGTGGTGTTTGTGATATAATAGCGCGCTACCTGGACCTGGTCTTCCGAGAGCAAGCCGTCTAGAGTTTCCTGACATGCCTTCCGTGCATTGTCGAGGTTTCCTTGCTGAGCATAGGCTTCAGCGAGGAGCAAATGGACGGCTCCCTCGTTTGCTTCTCCGGTAAGTTCTTCCTTAAGGAGTATCACGGCATCCGCCGTGCGCGCCTCCAGCAGGGCGAGGGAAGAAGCCATCCGCCCGCGCTGTTTTGTGGCACATAACTGTTTGAACGCTCGAAACGTGGCGCGGGCCTCATTCAAATGTCCTATCTGTAGTAGTTCGTTAAGAAGGCCGAGCTGTACCATGGGAAGATCGGGAGCAAGCTTGCAGGCGATCTGAGCATGTTCCAAGTCATGGTACCCGGAAAGGAAAAGGCCGACCATTTGCAAATCATTGAGCACCAGAAACCCCGGGTGGTGAACTCCGAATCTGAGGTAAACAGGATCAACCAGTATCGCTTTTTCCCCCAGGAAAACTGCCGCACACCCGTGAATCGCCAACGCTCCATCTTCTTCTTCATCAACGTAGGCTACAAACGCTTTCAGGCCGACCGCTCGTGCCAGCGCTACAAATAGAAGCGAGTAATCCTGACAGTAAAGGTCTGGTTCCTGAGCCTGCCAGGCCTCGAACGCCTGGGCAGCAGTCCGATTTCGAACTCGTTGCAAAGGCGGCGCGCTATTATTGGTGCGTGTTATGAGCGCTTCGAATAGCAGGTGTGCCCTGGATTCGTCATTCGTTGCCGAGAGAACGATTCGGCGGGCGAACTTCTCCATAGCAGGCGTTCGCATAAAGGGAATAATGGCAAGCAGCCGCTCCTTGCGCGAGAGCTTTTGATGGATCATCGCTTTCAGTTGCGTTTCGGTGAAGACGGGAGGTGGCTCAATGGTTAGGTATGCCGGCGGCAACCTCACCCTTGCGTAGAGGAACGCCTGGCTGGCCTGCGCGGCAAAAGGACCATGCGGATTTAGCTGCAGCGAGTCCGTCAATGCTTGAACCGCCTCCGAGTAGCGGCCCTGGTAACAGTAGAGAATCCCAAGTTGCGCAAGGGCATCCGAATTGTGGGGATCCAAACGAACTATGTTTCTCAGCACTTCTTCTACCTCGGACGGTACGGAAGGTGTTTTGGCATCAGCAGATGGGACCGGTTCAGTGGCAGGTACGGCATGAGAGGCAGACAGGAGGGTTGCGCTTAGCAAGAATCTCACAGTGAGGAAGGAGTATGGAATTCCGCTTATGAGAATTCTCTTCATGGTCTCGTGACGAGGGCGGCAGCGTTAACCCAGCAACTTGATCGCATAATGCCGATGTAGTGCCAAATCATAGAACGCGAGAGCGAGTGTAACGGGCCCGAGGGCAGGCGAGCGGCCTGATCCGTGCCGAGTCCACACTTAGAAGCGATATACGTCCCGTCTGTGGCCGAGCGTTGATAGGAACAACTCGTTGCGCTGTACATCGAAAAGGTAAATCACGTGATAATCGCCGATGCGAAGACGAAATTCCGGCCTGCCCTTAAGCCTGGAATGAGGAAATGATTCCAGCCGCTGCCCGAGGTTGCGGATGTCAGCTACAATCCGCTTCCGAACCGCGTCCGGGAGTTTGAAGAAAATCGCGTCGAACTCGCGTGAGTAGATTTCGGTAGCCTGGTTCACCGCTTTTCATCTTTAGGACGATGGACCCGCACTCGGCCTTCGCGAAGATCTGCGTTGCCTCTTTCGATGCTGGCAATGAAATCAGGGTTTAATTCCGCCGAATCTTCCAGGTAATCCGCAAGCCAGTCTTGGAGTTCGACGGCTTCTTGCAACGGAAGGCTGCGAACTTCCGCCTCAATGGTCTCAAGTTTACTCATGCACAAGAGTTTAGCATTTGAGATCTCAGGATCAAGATGCGCTACGCGGACTCCGGGTGTGACTCAGGGCAAGGGACAAAGTCCACCGCTGTAGGGCAATCCCCGGCTTGTGTGTCACTTTCCAGGAACTCCGGCCTGGGAGGTGAAAACCAGCCTTCGGGCCGCGGAGGGGGACGAAGGCGCGGCGGGTAAAGCTTACTGCGGCAATCTTCGGCCAAATTTACGACTGGCAAGGAAGTGAGGCAGACTGACGAGTGACGAGGTGACGAGTGTGACGAGTCGCAGAGGTTGCGCGGCGCCGCTGTTTCGATTAAGCTTTTGCGTCAGGCGTGGCGGTCCGCGCCGCTATGCGCCCTGACAAGAGTGACGATGTCAAAGAACGGATACTACAACGAGTACGAGAGCGAGCGTACGAGGCTTATGCGCGAGCTGGCGGTCCAACGCTCGAAGCAGCCGCCACGATCTGTCGCCGATGCCTTGGCCCAGATGGAGCGCCTTCGGCATCAGAGCCGCCGCCCAAAATCAAAGAGCTACAAAGTCGGCAAGAGCGAGCGTTGCGAGAATGGGCGCAGGCAAGCGGCCTGATCCTCGAGGCGGAAACCTTCGGCCGGCATTGGGAGGCGCAAGGACGGTCGGGAGAAACGGAGCACGACATCTATTATGATCCGTCGAGCGGACGCTGGTTCAAGCGAAACAACCTCTCCTACCACCTGGAATGGACTGAGTATTTTGACCGGGTAGTTCTCCACAATTATCTCTTCGCAGAGGCGGCGCTTCGATTCGAAGGCTTCGTCGAAACAACCGAGGGCCTGAAGCCAATTGTTTCACAGCCGGACATACCAGCCCAGCGAGGGGCGAACCGCAAGGAGGTGGAGGCAGAGATGGAAAAACTGGGCTTCCGCCGCATTCGCGGCGACGACTATGAGCGCGGCGATGGTATCGTGGTTGAAGATCTGCACGATGAGAATGTTTTGCTGGACGACACCGGTCATTTCGCCTTCATAGATCCAGTGATTTATCTTCGAGTATCAGCAGTTGACGCCTAAGGCAATGCATACGGGTACGGCATTAAAGCACTGGAGAGAAAAACACAACCGCGCGCCGGGTGAGGCGCGCGGTGGGCTGTGTGTTTCTCCGTAATGGCCGGATGCACAGTCGGCTCACCCGGCTTTTGTGTCACTTTCCAGGAATTCCGGCCTGGGAGGTGGCAAAGTGTTCGATTAAGGTTGCGACTAAGTTTGCGATTAAGTTAAGGACAAAGTTAACGACAAAGTTTTTGATTACTGGGCTTGCGAGTCGTCTTCCTGAACCTGCACACGGTAGAAGCGGTGCGGCTGGATGGATGGATCAACCAGGATTAGAGTCTGGCCGTTGCCGGAGGTGATTCCCAGCGAGGTCCAGGTCGGATCCATGATGTCGTTCTTGTATTGCAAGGTGTAGCTGAGACCGAGCTGGCTCTGGAGCGACACGGAGAACTGTGCGCCGTTCAAGGTCGGCGAAACCAGCACGGTGGGAGGCACACCGGGATCAATGTGCAATTCCATGTATCCGGGCGAGCTGGCGGCTGACCAGGAGTTGCCGCCGTCGAGGCTCACCTCGGTGAAGATATCGAAGAAGCTGCTAATTCGATAATTCGACGAGCCTGGTTTGGCATAATGCGTCTCCCCCAGAGAGCGTCTGGTTGGGCTTTCGCGGATCATGACGCCTGGCGGCAATGAGCCGCCGCTCAGGTTGAGGGAGGTCATCTCGGTCTGGAACACCGATTCGGAACCCTGGAAGCCGGTGTTGGCGACGCTGACCTGGCAATCGGCGTTGGCCGTCATCGGCATGAACGGCTGGCCTGGGCCCATCGAGAGCAGGAAGGTTACAATAGAGCCGAAGTGATGGATGTTGGTGCTGTTGTGCGCCGGCGGCGGCATGTTGGCCAGGAACCGCTTGTGAGTGACGTTGCTGATGATGACGCCGTTGGCATAGAGGGCGTGCCAGGTGCTCGGGCTGATGTATTGGCTGTTGGTCGGCGGCAGATTGGGCTGCGGGAATGGCCGTTTCTTCGCCGGCAGGCGCGGCGTCATAAGTGCGGGCGGGCTGGTCGAGGCGAGCCAGGTATTGCCGCCATCCATACTGATCTCGGTGAAGATATCAAAGAAACTGCTGATACGATAGTTACCGGGGGCAGTAGGATCAGGCCGGATGGTGGTGCGGCCCGTGGAAGGCTGATTGGTGCTGGCGCGGATCATCATGCCGCCAGGCAATCCGCCACTGGGACTAATCCGGCGCATGATGGTGTCGTAAACGAAGTTGGTGGGATCAATGCCCAGGGCCGGATTGTTGCTGACCGAAACCTGGCAGTTGGCCGGGACTGAAACGCTGGTGTAGGTCTTGCCGCCATCGAGCGAGATCTGGAGGTCCAGAATCGAGTTGAAGATTTCCGTGGCACCCTGGCCGGCCGGCGGCGGCGGATAGTTCTGGGTGAAACCGCGGTGAGTGACATTGCTGATGTAGATGCCATTGGCATAGGCAGCGTGCCACTGGGCGGGGCTGACGTAAGGCGCATTGGTCATCGGCAGGAAGTTCGATGAGCTGGGCACTTCGGGCGCGATGGGCGTAAGCTGCATGCGCACGGGGCCGTTAGTAGGCGGATTCCAAGTGTTGCCGCCGTCGAGGCTCAGTTCCGTAAAGACATCGAAGAAGCTGCTGATGCGGTACGTGCCATCGGACTGGGCGTCCTGTTGCACTTCGCCACGCGTGCCGGTGGTTTGGCTGACCCGCAGCATTAGAGCCGTCGTGCCCACCTGGGTCGTCAGGTTGAGCGAAGTCATCTCGGTGTCATACATGCCGCTGGCGCCTGAGCCGAGGCTGGAAACGGTGACTCCGACGGGACCCTGGGCGCGAACATAGTGGAAGGTGTGCCCACCGTCGGTCGAGACCATCATATCGAGGATGGAGTTGAAGGACTCGGTCTGGGTCTGGCCGGCCGATGGCGGCGGGGCGAAGGAAACGCCGAAGATCCTGTGGCTGACATTGGAAATGATGATCCCCTGAGCGTAGAGCGCGTGCCATTGTTGCGGAGAAACGTATTGGCCGTTGGGCGGCGGCAAGGCCGGCGTGCCGAAGCTGACCGGCGGCACTGCTCGCGGATCGTTGTGCATCTCGACGTGGGCAGGGCCCTGAGAAGGCAACCAGGTGTTGCCGCCGTCCACGCTTACCTCGGTAAAGATATCGAAGAAGCTGCTGACCATGTAACCGCCGGACGTGGGCCGGATGGTGGTTTGGCCTGTGGATTGCAGGGTCGGGCTTTCGCGCAGCATGATGCCGCCGGCAGTCATATTCAGAGCGGTCATCTCGGTGTTGAACACGCTGGCGCCGCCGGTGTCCTGGCTGTGAGTCACCTGGACAGTGACCTGGGCCGTGCCGGTAACCGGGTGGTAGCTCGTGCCGTTATCGGTGGAGACTTCGCAATCAATCTCCGAGTTGAACGTCTCGGTTT
This sequence comes from Verrucomicrobiota bacterium, assembly GCA_003176045.1. Taxonomy (GTDB): domain Bacteria; phylum Verrucomicrobiota; class Verrucomicrobiia; order Limisphaerales; family UBA8199; genus PSRM01. Next base: position 29,070 of record PSRM01000347.1, read on the forward strand.
GCGAGCTGCCCAGAGGCGGCGGCGGCTGGCTCTGAGTGAAGAAGCGGTGGCGGATGTCGCGAATGATGATCCCCTGCGCGTAGAGCGCGTGGTAAAGAGCCGGGCTGACATAGACCGTGTTGGTCGGCGGCAGCGTGTTCGTGATGACGAATACATTGCGCACCACCGTCACAGTAAAGAAGCACGTGGAGGAATTCGTACAGCTATCGCTGGCCGTGCAAGTGACTGTGGTTGATCCCGGCGGGAACGTGCTGCCGCTGGGCGGGCTGCAAACCAAATTCACCGGTGCGCAACCGCCAGTGGACGAACTGGTGAAGAATACCACCGCCCCGGCCGAACTGGAGGTCGAGGTAGTAATATTGGTGGAGCAGGTGACGATGAGCGGCGGACACGTAGGCGGCCTGACGGTCACAGTGAATGAGCAGTTGGCGGAGTGGCCGCAACCATCGCTGGCGGAGCAGAACACCGTCGTGGTTCCAAGCGGGAAGCTGCTGCCGCTGGGCGGGCTGCAGACTACCGTGACATTACTGCAACCGCCGGTGGCAGAGCTGGTGTAGAACACGACCGCAGATTGGCTACTGCAGCTTGTATTGGTGACCGTGATATTAGTCGAGCACGTCAGCACGATCGCGGGACATGGACTGACCGTGACGGAGAAGCCACAAGTCTGGCTGTTGCCGCAAGGATCGGTGGCGGTGCAAGTCACCGGAGTGGTGCCGATTGGGAAGGTGCTGCCGCTGGGCGGATTGCAAACCAGGCTCACCGGCGAGCAACCACCGGAAGCCGTGCTGGTGTAGAAGACCGTGGCGCCGCTGCAACCCGTTGGATTGACCGTGATATTGGATGAGCATGTAACAATGACCGGAGCGCACGTCGGTTTGCTGACCGTGACCATGAACGAGCAGGTGGCGTGATTGCCGCAGGCATCGGTGGCCGTGCAGCTCACGGGCGTGGTCCCCAGCGGGAAGCTGCTGCCGCTGGGCGGATTGCAGGACAGGAATGGAGTTCCACAACCGCCTGAGGCAGAACTGGTGTAGAACACCACAGCGGAATTGTTCGTGCAGCTCGAGGTCGTTACGGTGATGTTCGTCGAGCAGTTCACCACCACTGGCGGACACGAGGTCACAGTAACGCTGAACGAGCAATACTGTGTCTGGCAGCAAGAGTCATTGGCTGTGCAGGTGACCATGCTCGTGCCGATCGGGAAGATGCTTCCACTGCCCGGGCTGCAATTCAGGGTGGGGGTTCCATCGCAGCCGCCGAAGGCTGTGCTCGTGAAATAGACGGTCGCTCCGTTGCAACTGGTGGCCCCGGTGGTGATGTTCGAGGAACAGGTGAGCAGGATCGGCCGGTTGGTCACAGTGACGCTGAAACCACAAGTTACCATCTGGCCCGCAGCATCGGTGGCGGTGCAGGAAACGGGCGTAGTGCCGACCGGGAAGATGCTGCCGCTGGCTGGGCTGCAATTGAGGCTTGGAGAACCACTGCATCCGCCGTTGGCCGTGCTGGTGAAGTACACCGTCGCCCCACCGCAACTGGTGGCGAACGTTGCGATGTTCGACGAGCAAGTGAGCTGTATGGGATAATTGGTCACGGTCACCGTAAAGCTGCACATAGTCGTGCCGCCGCACGAATCGCTGGCCTGGCAGGTGACGGTGGTGGTGCCGATGGGGAACGTGCTGCCGCTGGGCGGATTGCACAGAACGCTCGGAGTTGGATCGCAGCCGCCGGAAACCGTGCTGTTGTAGTACACTGTTGCCCCGCTGCAACTGGTTGCGCCGGTGGTGATGTTCGACGAGCAAGTGAGCACGAAAGGCGTGTTGGTCACGGTGACCGTGAAACTGCACATGGCGCTGCCGCCGCAATTATCGCTGGCCTGGCAGGTGACCGTTGTCGTTCCGACCGGGAAGGTGCTGCCGCTGGGCGGGTTGCACACCAGAGCGGGCGGCGGACTGCAACCGCCGCTTGCAGTGCTGTAATAAGTCACCACGGCTCCGGCAGGACTGGTAGCGGCCACATTGATGTTCGATGAGCAAGTCACCGAAACAGGCGTCGGCGGGTTGGTCCTCAGGCCCATCGTTCCAGGTGCGGTTATCGTAGGCGACCAGGTATTGCCGCCATCCAGGCTTACTTCGGTGAAGATATCGAAGAAGCTGCTGACGTGATAGTTGTTCGATGAATCGGTACGCACGCTGGTGCGGCCCAGGGAAGCCTTGGATGGACTCTCCCGAACCATGACGCCTCCCGGGAGGTTGCCGCCCGACAAGTTCAAGGAGAGCATCTCGGTATCGAAATAGCGCGTGGCGCCGTTGTCCTCGTCCGAACGGCTATTGACCTGCACCTGCACGCTGGCCGGGGCCGAGAACGGCTGGAAGCTGGCCCCGCCATTCATGGAAATCAACCCGCTGACGGTCGAACCAAAGTTCTCGGTTTGACCGCCACCCGGTGGCGGCGGCGGATAGGTCTGTGTGAACCGGTTGTGGCTGGCATTGGTGATGATGATGCCGTTGGCATAGAGCGCGTGCCACCTGGCCGGGCTAACGTAGTTGCCATCCAGCGGCGGCAGGTTCGGATTGGGCTTGGGCACCTCGGGCGCGATGGGTGTCAACTCCATGCGCACGGGGCCGTTTGTGGCCGGCTGCCAGGTGGCGCCGCCATCGGTGCTCAACTCGACAAAGATGTCGAAGAAGCTGTTTATCTGGTAAGTGCCATCGCTCTGCACTTGGGAGAGGGTCCCGCCACGCGAAGGCAGCGTCGGACTCTCACGTATCATAATGCCGCCAGGCAGACCGTTGAGGTTGAGCGAAGTCATCTCTGTGTCATAGTATCCGCTCGCGCCGGAGCCAACGCCGACAACGGTGATCTGGACCGGCGCAGGAACGCGCACAGTCTGGAAGCTGTTGCCACCATCGGTCGAGATATCCAGGTCAACCTGGGAGTTGAATGACTCATTGTTCGTTGCGCCTGCAGCAGGCGGTTGCAGGGATGAAGTAAAGAACTTGTGACTGGCGTTCCTAATGACAATCCCCTGCGCAAAGAGCGCGTGCCATTGCTGCGGCGATACATACCCGCC
>PSRM01000298.1 GCA_003176045.1 Verrucomicrobiota bacterium
ACGCATTGTCCTGCTCTGCCTCCTTCCAAAATCTGGCAGCAGACCGCGCAAGGTTCGATAAGCACTCTACCCCAGTTCGCCCTTCCATCTCCCATCTCCCATCTTCTATCTTCCTTCAGGTCATGTCGGATTCATACATACAAAGCCTTTTCGCCGAGCGCATTGGAGGCCGCAACTACGGCAAATCGCAGGCGATCTACAAATTTGAGAAGATCAAACGCGCGCGGCGGGCGGCCCAGGCGGCCCACCCGGAGGTAGAACTACTGGATTTTGGCGTGGGCGAGCCGGATGAGATGGCGTTCCCAGAGGTGGTGGAAACCTTGTGCGCTGAAGCGCGAAAGCCTGAGAACCGTGGTTATGCTGACAATGGAGACGCAGTGTTGAAACAGGCGGCCTCTCGTTACCTGGATCGCGTGTGCGGGGTCAAAGGGATCAACGCGGAAACGGAGGTGATCCATTCGATCGGCAGCAAGTCAGCACTTTCAATCTTGCCCGCGGCGCTGATTAATCCGGGCGATGTCGTGCTGATGACCGTGCCCGGCTATCCGGTTTTTGGCACACATGCGAAATACTATGGCGGCCTAGTTCACAACCTTCCTCTGACCGAACAAAACGAGTTTTTGCCGGGCTTGGAATCGGTTCCGGCAGAGGTGCTTGGAAGAGCGAAGGCACTTGTTCTGAACTATCCGAATAATCCCACGGGGGCGACGGCCACGCCGGAATTCTTCGAGAGAGTGGTTGCGTTTGCGAGGAAGCACGAATTGGTGGTGATCCACGATGCAGCGTACGCGGCGCTGGTTTTCGAAGGCAACCCGCTGAGCTTCCTGGCGACTCCCGGGGCGAAAGAGGTGGGATTGGAGCTGCACTCGGCCAGCAAGACACTGAACATGACCGGCTGGCGCTGCGGATTCGTGGCCGGCAATGAGCTGCTGGTGCGCGCTTATGGAGACGTGAAGGACAACAGCGATTCCGGCCAGTTCCTGGCCATCCAACATGCTGCGGCCTACGGGTTCGATCATCCCGAAATCACGCAGCAAATTGCTGCCAAGTACTCGAGGCGGATGGACGGTTTGGTGGAGGTATTGTCTCGATCTGGATTCAAAGCGCGCAAGCCAAAGGGTTCGTTCTTCCTGTACGTGAAAGCGCCGGCGGCAGCTACCACCAAAGAAGGGAAGCGGGTCCAGTTCGAAAGCGCCGAGGCAGTTTCACAGTGGCTTATCACCGAGAGGCTGATTTCGACGGTGCCGTGGGATGAGGCAGGGCCGTATTTGCGGTTTAGTGTGACCTTTGCGGCAAAGGACCAGGACGAGGAGAGGCGGATTTTGGATGAGCTTGAGAGGCGATTGAACGAGGTGCAGTTTGACTTCGGAACACAAAAGATTGTCATGGGATGAGCCGCGCTGGAGTTACCGTCCTCAGGTGAAGCGGGAACTTGCGCAATTCCTCTCCGCATGGAGTTGGTTGCGGATAATTTGTATCTCGATCCTTCTGACGGTGTTGCTTGCATGGGGATTGAAAAGGGTGATTCCCGACTTGGAGTTCTCCTGCCTTTGGAGGAACGCTCATAGCTATCCTTGAGGGCGCTTGCCAAACCAGTCTCTATCTGGCACGGTTTTACTATGGCGCAAGAGTCGTTACTCGATCAACCCGTGGTGCTCCATACCAGGCCGGCTATTGAACTGGACGACGAGCAATTCTACAGGTTCTGCGTCGCCAATGGCGATCTGCAAATCGAGCGCACGGCGGAAGGAGATATAATCATTATGGCACCCGAAGGAGGCAGCAGTGGACTTGGCAGCAGTAAGCTCATTGCGGTCTTTGATTATTGGGCCGAACGGGACGGAACTGGTCGGGTATTCGGCTCGTCTGCTGGGTTCATTCTTCCGAACGGCGCGATGCGGGCGCCCGACGTTGCCTGGGTACGAAACGAGCGGCTGAGTGTTTTGACCGAGGAACAATGGCAGAAATTTCTCCCGCTTTGTCCCGATTTCGTGCTGGAGCTACGCTCCCCCACGGACTCGCTGCGGCGGCTACAAGAAAAGATGGAGGAGTACCGTCAGAATGGCGCGCAACTTGGATGGCTTCTGGATCCAAAGACCAAGCGCCTCCACGTTTACGCGCCGGGGGCAGAGGTCCAAATTGTGGACCTACCAGGGAGAGTGTCGGGGGACCCAATCCTCAAGGGTTTTGTGCTCGACGTTCCGAAAATCTGGGCGGCGATGGAACGAAAGTAGCAAGTCTCGGCTGCTACGTTGTTGAGGATGGTATTCGCTTTCATCATTGCAGGCCTGCTCGTTGCCAGGTGGGCAGCGCAACTCGTTCTTGAAATATTGAACCGCCGGAATGTGATGGCTCACGCGGGCCCGGTGCCGGACGCGTTCAAGGAAGTGGTGGACCAGGCAACGTACGACAAATCTGTGGCCTATAGCCTGGCCAAGGGGAACCTGAGTAAGATCGAGGATGCGTGGGATTCAGTCGTGCTCCTTGCCATTCTGTTCAGCGGGGTTTTGCCTTGGGCGTTTTCAAAATTCTGGGTTCACCTCGGGCCCTCGGCCTGGGCAATGGCCTCATACCTGTTCACCATCGGGCTGGCACTGTCTATAACGGGCTTGCCCCTGGAATGGTATGGTCAATTTCGGTTGGAACAACGGTTCGGGTTCAACACCAGCACACAACAGACCTGGTGGCTGGATAGGCTAAAGGGATTTCTCCTGGCGCTGATTTTGGGTTATCCGCTGCTGATCCTGGTTCTGAAACTCGTCGAGTGGACCGGTCGATGGTGGTGGTTCTGGGTCTGGGCCACAATCCTGGTCTTTCAACTAATGATGGCAGTGCTCGCTCCGGCGCTGATTATGCCGCTCTTCAATAAATTTACGCCTTTGCCTGAGGGCAGCCTACGTGAACGATTACTAAAACTCGCCGAGCGCACCCGCTTCCGCGCCCGCAGCATCCAGATCATGGACGGCAGCAAACGCTCGCGGCACTCGAATGCTTTCTTCACCGGCTTTGGCCGCCTGCGCAAGATCGTGCTGTTTGATACTCTGGTCCAGCAGTTGACAGAACCCGAACTCGAATCTGTGCTCGCCCATGAAATCGGACATTTTAGAAAGAAACATATTCCCAAGATGCTCGCGGCGTCGGCGTTGGGTTCGTTGCTGGGATTCTACATCATTTCGTTTCTGGCGGGGCAGCAGTGGTTTTATGAGGCGTTCGGATTCATCACGAGCAAATCGTCTGGCTGGATGCCGGAGCTTCCGGACAAGAGCATCGCGCCAGCTTTGCTCTTGTTCGCGCTCTTATCCGGCGTAGTGCTGTTCTGGTTGTCTCCCCTGATGCATTGGTGGTCGCGCAGATATGAGTATCAGGCGGATGCTTTCGCAGCCGCCGTGATGAACGAAGCTGCGTCGCTGCGAAGCGCGCTGCGGAAACTAAACGAGAAGAACCTCAGTAATCTGACTCCCCACCCGCTCTATAGCGGTTTCTACTATTCGCATCCTACGCTGCTGGAGCGGGAGCGGGCGTTGGCCGGGCCGCGCGCTGTAGGGCAGACATTCTTGTCTGCCGGTCAGCGGGGCTTTTGAGTCCCGCGTTTGGCCCGGGCGGCTGAAAGCCGCCCTCACCGGCAGGCTGGAAAGCCTGCCCTACCCGGGACGCTAGGCGCCATTTACGACGCAGACACAGTTCTGGCTGCCGAACTGGTTGGGCTGCCGGTTGGGGCAGTGAGGATCATCACGCCATTGGCCGTCAACCAGAAGGCGATATTGATATTGGCCAGGAGGCAGGCTCACGCTTTTGGTCCAAACGCCGCTTTTTTCCTTCTTGAGCACGATAGGCGCTTTGTCCCAATCCGTGAAATCTCCGGCGAGCAGAACAGATTTTGCTTCAGGCGCCGTGTAGGAGAAGGTCACTTTTTGTTTAGCCGTTTTTTCTTTTGCCGTCTTCATACCTTGAAAGGCCGGATCCAAGATCCGGCTCGAGTGGATAATGCGCCCGCTTCAGACTGCCGTCAATGAGAAATCGTCTTTAGATCCTTCAGTTTTGTGATATGAAGAAGGGCGCACCGCGAAACATACTCCGCGAATCCATCTGGATCCAGATTCAGCCCAACCTCGACAGTGTACTTGGTTACAAATGCACCATCATGATTGGTTATGTCAAAGTGTGTGCCGTCTGACATGCAAATACGGAAAGGCTTGAACGGTTTCGTCTCGAGCAATTCACGAATTTGTTTCGCTGTAATCATCGGCCCAAAATAGGGCAGGATACTGCCACTTTCAAGAGCAGGGCCAAAGTAATTGCGTCAGCCATGCGGACTTGCAATGAACCCGGCGACCAGAAAATCAGGCGAATTGTTCCAGCCGCTTGCGCTTCGAACCGAACTTTGTTGTTGCCGGCTCAAAAAACCGATTCTAATTGACTCCAGAAGTGAAATGGCATGTAAGTAAGCTGTGAGTTTCAGACAGTGGCCGGTCGCGCTCTTTGTGGCAGCTTTTTCCATTGCTGCGTACGGGGCGGATCATCTTCAGGAAATTCGGCAGCGAGGGGTTCTACTGTGGGGCGCGGATGCCGAAGGCGGCGCGCCTTACGTGTATCCGGACCCGGAAAAGCCCGACCGGTTGATTGGTTTCGAATGTGAACTGGCGGAAGCCCTGGCCGGCAAACTGGGCGTTAAAGCCAGGATGGTCCAAAACCAATGGGACCAGCTTATCCCCGCCCTGGAGCGCGGGGACTTCGATGTCATACTCAACGGGTTGGAGATCACGCCGCAAAACCGGCAGCGCGTGGCGATGTCGCGGCCCTATTACGTCTATGCCCAGCAGATCGTGACGCGAAAAGAGTCGCACGGCATGACTTCGATGGACGAGTTGAAAGGCAAGTCCGTCGGCGTGCTATCCGGGTCTGCGGCCTCGCGGCTTGATGGTCTGAGGGTCTGTGATCTCAGGACCTATCCTGGCAACGTCCAGAGCTTTCAGGACCTGAAAGCGCATCGGATCGAGGCCGTCGTACTTGATCTGCCGATCGCCCTCTATTACGCGAAACCGGACACGGAGTTGAAATTTTCCGGGGCAGCTTTTGCGCCCGGGTACTACGGAATTGGGATTCGCAAAGAGGATACGACCCTGCTGGCTGCCTTGAATCAAGCCATCCAGGAACTGGCGGAGGATCGCACACTCGAGCGGATTTACATTAAATGCGGACTCTGGGACGAGCGGCAGGCATCTCTGAAAGAGTACAAGGCCGAGCAGATAGCTGAGTCCAAACGCATCTCGACTTTGCGCGAATGGCCGAAGTACCTGCCCATGCTCCTGCGCGCGGCGGCCATTACGGTAGGGCTGAGCATCATCGCCATGGCGTTGGCAATTGTGGCCGGCCTCGTCATTGTGTTGTTGCGGCTCTATTCAGTTGCCCCCTTGCGCTGGCTGGCGAGGGCCTATGTGGAGGTGGTCCGCGGCACGCCATTGCTCATCCAGCTCTTTCTGCTTTATTACGGCCTTCCGCAAATCGGAATTAAGCTGAATGCCTTCCTTGCCGGCATCCTCGGGCTGGGGCTCAACTACGCGGCGAGCGAAGCTGAAAATTATCGGGCGGGCATCCAATCCATTCCGAGCGGTCAAAGCGAAGCTGCGCTGGCGCTGGGCATGACCCGCTGGCAAACCACCCGCCACATTATTCTGCCGCAGGCGGTGCGAGTGGTCATTCCTCCGGTCACAAACGATTTCATTGCCATGTTCAAGGATTCCTCCATCGTCTCGGTCATCAGCATGGTGGAGTTGACTAAGATGTACGGGATTCTGGCCCTCTCCACATACGATTTCCTGGGCCTGGGACTCATGACAGCCGCGATTTACTTCGGCCTGAGTTATCCGGCCTCGATATTCGCGCATTGGCTGGAAAAAAGGTTGCGTTATGTTAAGTGAACCACAGAGACACAGAGGCACAGAGAAGGAATTTATGACGCTGGTCTTTCTTCTCTGTGCCTCTGTGCCTCTGTGGTTCAAATACTGGAAATGATCACCGTCGAGAACTTGATCAAATCCTACAACTCACTGCGCGTGCTCGATGGCGTTTGCCACGCACAGGAGCGCGGTGAAGCCGTGGTGATCATTGGCCCGAGTGGCTGCGGTAAAAGCACCTTCCTGCGCTGCCTCAATCAGCTCGAAACGCCAGACTCGGGACGCATTACCATCAATGGCACCACAGTGGCTGCAGGAAGCGGCGCGGGCAACGAGGAAGAACAGCTCCGGCGCGGATTGCGGCTGAGCGCCGGCATGGTCTTCCAATCCTTCAATCTTTTTCCTCACCTCACAGCATTGGAGAATGTCACTCAGGCGCCGATCGTCGTGAAAGGCGAGTCGCGCTCGCAGGCCGAAACACGCGCCCTGCAGCTTTTGGCCAAGGTCGGACTGGAATCAAAAGCCGCCGCTTACCCGGCACAACTCTCGGGCGGCCAGCAACAGCGTGTGGCCATCGCCCGCGCACTGGCAATGCAGCCTCTGGTGATGCTTTTCGATGAACCGACGAGCGCGCTCGACCCTGAGTTGCGCGATGAAGTCCTGCAAGTCATGCGCCAACTCGCCGAGGAAGGCATGACCATGATCGTCGTCACTCACGAAATGCAATTCGCGCGCGACATGGCCGATCGCGTCCTGTTCTTTGAGGGCGGCCGAATCCTCGAAGCCGGCACGCCGGACCAAATCTTTTTGAATCCACAGCAGGAGCGGACAAAGGAGTTTTTGCGCAAGGTCGCGGTCCGATGATCAAAAATTCAACGCAAAGACGCAAAGATACAAAGACGCAAAGATTTAATTCTCAGCGCAAGTGGCCCCTACCCGACTTGGGCTGCAGCTTTGCTTTTTCCCCTTTGCGCCTTTGCCTCTTTGCGTCTTTGCGTTAAAGCTTTATTTCCCCTCAAACAAGCTGGGCGCAATTTGCCGCGCCAGTTCCTGGCAACGACCAAGGATCTCGACCGCGGATTCGCAATCCAGGGCAAAGTCGGCCAACTCCTTCGCTTCGGTCAACTTGAGCCGGCGAATGATGAACTTGATGGCCGGGACCGATGGCGGAGATGCGCTCAATTCATCCACGCCCAGGCCTACGAGAAGCGGCGCCAGTACAGGATCACTGCCCATTTCACCGCAAACGCTGACCCACACTTTGTGTTTATGGGCCGCATCCACGGTGGCCTTGATGAGCCGCACAATCGCGGGATGAGTAGGCTCGTAAAGGTGCGCGATCCTTTCGTTCATGCGATCCACAGCCAGCGAGTATTGGATGAGATCATTTGTCCCGATGCTGAAAAACTTGAGGCGTTTGGCCAGGGAATCGGCAACCATCACGGCAGAGGGGGTCTCTATCATTGCGCCGACTTCGAGGGCGTCGTTAAACGGCACGTTTTCGGTACGCAGCTCTTTCTTGTATTCCTCGAGCAGTTCGTTCGCCTGATTGAGTTCGGTCAGGCCCGAAATCATCGGATACATCATTTTCACATTGCCGTCCGCGCTGGCGCGCAGAATCGCCCGAAGCTGTTCTCGAAAAATGTCCCGTTCCTGCAGACAGAACCGTATGGCCCGCCAACCCATGAAAGGATTGATCTCGGCAGGGCCAGGGAGATGCGCCAGGAATTTGTCCCCGCCCAGGTCGAGAGTTCGAATCACCAGGGGCATCGGTTTAAGAGCCGCCGCGGCTTCGCGGTAGGCCTCGTACTGCTGCTCCTCGGTCGGAAGACTTTCGCTTTTGATAAAGAGATATTCGGTGCGAAACAGGCCGACGCCTTCGGCCCCGTTTGTTTTTACTGCTTCCGCATCGGCGGGTTGTTCGATGTTCGCGGAGAGAAACACGTGATGACCGTCGAGTGTAACAGCGGGTTTGTCCAGGACATCCCGCAATCGGTCCTGGAGCGTGACGTGCTTGCGGATCAGTTCGCCATATTCAAAGAGCGTCTGGTCGGTGGGATTGGCGATGATCACGCCGTTGAAACCGTCGAGCAGCGCATATTGGCCAGTATGCAATTTGCCGCTGGCCTCCTTCAAACCGACGATGGCCGGGATACGGAGCGACCGTGCCATGATGGCGGTGTGCGAGGTCTTGCTGCCGACATCTATGGCAAAGCCCAATACATTGCGCCGGTCCAATTGCGCCGTGTTGGACGGCGTCAGATCATGGCTCACAATGATGCACGGCTCTTTGAGATGGCGCAGGTCCACTTCGGCATCGAGTCCGAGCAGATTGTTGAGAACGCGGGCGGTGACATCGCGCATGTCGGTGGCCCGTTCCCGCAAATAGTCGTCCTCAATTGCGGCCAATGTAGCGGCGTAGCGTTCGGCTACTGTATGGAACGCGTGTTCGGCGTTGACTTTCTCCTCCTGGATAATGCGCACGACCTCATCGAGCAACGTGCGATCCTCCAACACAAGCAGATGCGCGTCAAAGATGCTCCCTTCCTGCGCTCCCATCCGCTCGCTGACCTTGCGCTGGACGTCCAGAATCTGCTGGCGCGTTTCCACCAGGGCCCGCTCCAGCCGGTTGATTTCGTTGGCAACGTCTGACGCCGGCACCTCCTGCTTGCGCACTTTGGGACGCACCCGGTCCAGCACCACCAGTTTCCCTCGGCACACGCCGCCTGAAACCGCAATGCCCCGGAGAATGCTCTCTCCTTTTTGCGCTTCTGCCATAGAGAATTGTTAGCCGATGCCGGAGCAGTTGAAAAGGAAAACTTATTTTAATGAAACGTGAGACGTGAAACGTGAAAAACTAATTCAGGCCATGGCCGAAAGGAGTCAAAGGTTGTAAGAGTAATATGAGTTGCTTAGGGCTGCCGCAGTCCAAACCTTCGGAATTCGATTGCCGTTTGCAAAAACGCGCTAGCGTCTTGGACCGCGGCAGCCCTCTGCCGCTTTCGTATGGGCCCTGGATCGTGAGGTTTCATCGCGCGTCCTTCGGGCTGAGAATGCAGGCAAACGAAAGAGGCAATTAGCTGTTTAAGCAATTCCGGACTTCTAATCCTTCGCGGTTGGCTTCATCTTTCACCTTATGAAAGTTGAAAAGATCAACTCGGGCGCCGGCTCGGCGCCGAAGCAGGGCGATACCGTCACTGTTCATTACACCGGCTGGCTGACGGATGGCAGCAAGTTCGACAGTTCCGTGGACCGGAATGAGCCGTTTTCGTTTGTCCTGGGCACCGGCCAGGTGATCCAGGGCTGGGACGAGGGAGTTGCGGGCATGCGTGTGGGAGATAAAGCGCGGCTGACCATCCCGCCGGAACTGGCCTACGGAGAGCAAGGTTACCCAGGCTGCATCCCACCCAATGCCACATTGATTTTCGAGGTCGAGCTGCTGTCGGTCCAATGAACCTGGTCCACTCACGAAACGCGAAATCCGGGGTGGCGTCAGCGAAAATCGGTGAGTTGTTGGATAGCATCACCGAGGAGCAACTGCGTAAATGGGTCGAGCGCATTTCCGTTCCCCGACATTTCGCCGCCGAACCGCAAGCAAACCGCGCGACCGGGGCATGGCTCAGCGAGTTGTTCGAGTCCTTTGGATTTCGAACGCAAACCCAGGGCCGATTCCGGAACATCCTGGCTCTGCCGCAGGGCGAATTTAAACAGATGATCCTGGTGGGCGCTCATTATGATTCGGTGCCGATGTGTCCTAGCGCCGACGACAATGGCAGCGCCGTGGCCGCTATGCTTGCCTGTGCTGCGGCTTGCAGCCTCTGGCACACTGCTTTACCGGTGATGTTTGTCGCTTTCAACTGCGAAGAGGATGGCCTGGCGGGCAGTCGCGACTTTGTTACGTCCTGGTTTCCCAATGCCCCGTTCAAAATCCGGAGCGCGCACATCCTGGAGATGGTTGGATATGCCAGTTCCGCGCACGGATCACAGCGGGTGCCAGCGGGCCTGCCGGTTAAAATCAGTGACCGTGGCGATTTCCTGGGACTTCTGGCCAATCGCCTTTCCATTGGACTCATGGACTTTCTTCTGGGGCATGCCGCGACTTACACGCCGCAATTGCCAGTCACCGGACTCAAGGTCAGGCTGGGCCTGGAGAAGCACTTCTCCGTGCTGTCGCGCAGCGATCATGCCCCATTCTGGGCTCAGCAAATCCCTGCCCTCATGTGGACTGATACCTCCGAGTTTCGGAATCCAAACTACCACCTGCGCACCGACACTCCGGATACGTTGGATTACGCTTTCCTGTGGAAAGTAACGCAACTCCTTACCGCGAGCGTGCTCGAGCAGGCTCGACGCCCGGTTATACCATCCGCTGAGCCAGCTAATTGAGCGACCGCCGGGCGCATTCCGTTTTTTGGGTTCTTCTTTCCGGGGAGAACTCCGTAGGAGTGACCTGTTTATAGGACTGACGAGACTAATATTCCTTCTTTTTGTTTTTCGGCGGCGCGGCTTGGGGATCAAGGACAAATTCAACGCGCCTGGCCGCGCCGCCGAAAAACAAAAAGGAATTCTGGGCGGCATCGCGTCTATAAACAGGTCACTCCTACGGAGTTACACACACCGCGCCGAAGAAAGTGAAATGCGCCCGGGGACCGCCTACCCACAGTTGTTCAAATTGAACAAATCTGGATGTCCCTGTATTTTTAGCGGCGTATGAACCGCATCTCGATTGATGTCACGGACAACGAGCACAAAAGGTTGAAAGCCAAGGCCGCACTTCGCCGACAGTTTATTAAGGATTTTGTGCTCGAACGGAAATCAGGGACTGGGGAAGCCTACAGTGCCGCCCTCCACGAACTGGAAGTCCTGCGCGACAACCGTATCCGGGCGGCGTGTGCCGGCAGCATCAGCCGCCGAACTGCCTCGGAAATTTTTTCCCTGGCTGCTCGCAAAAGGTCCACGTAACATCCCCAATTAGGAATTGGCGCAGGCTGCGGACGAGGACCTCCGGAGCGTAGCGTTTTATAGGCTGACCTTCAGTTCCCATTCCATGTAATCCAATGGAAGCCATCTTATTCATTGGCATTCAGGCCACGGGCAAGTCAGCCTTTTATCTGGAAAAGTTCTATCGAACTCACCTCCGCATCAATGGCGATATGCTCAGGACGCGACACCGCGAGGAGTTACTTATCCGCGCATGTCTGGAAGGCAAGACACCCTTCGTGGTTGATAAAATGAACCTTACGCGTGAGGAGCGTGCCACGTATATCAGCCAGGCGAAAGCCGCCCGGTTCCGGACCTCTGGTTACTTCTTTCAATCGGAGCTTGCTCCCGCACTCCAGCGCAATGCGCGCCGGGACCCGCCCAAGCGTGTGCCAGAAGCTGGCCTTCGGAGTGCAAGTAGCGCCCTGCAACTGCCTTCGCGGGAGGAGGGCTTCGATGAGCTATTTTTCGTAAGAATGAACGGCCAAGGCGGTTTCAATACGGAGGACTGGAAGAATGAAGTTTGACGATCTCGATTCCAAAATGCGGCAGTTTGAAACGGTGAACGACTTCTGTGTTTTGCCCGGAATCTTTATGGTCGCCCGGCTGGATGGACGCGGATTCACGCGCCTGACCAAAGAAGTGCACCAGTTCGAGGCCCCGTTCGATATTCGATTTCGAGACCACATGATCAAAACGGTCGAGCATATGATGGATTGCGGCTTTCGGGTTGTCTATGGGTTTACACAAAGCGACGAGATTTCGCTGTTGTTTCATTAGGAGGAAAAGTCCTTTGAACGCAAGCTGCGCAAATTCATTTCCGTTTTGTCGGGGGAAGTCAGCGCGCGGTTTTCGCTAAGTCTGAACGCGCCCGGATGCTTCGACTGCAGAATCTGCCAATTGCCCACCGAACAATTTGTGACTGATTATTTTCGCTGGCGGCAGGAGGACGCAACTCGAAATGCGTTGAACGCTCACTGTTACTGGGCTTTGCGCAAGGAGGGCAAATCCGTGAAGAGCGCGACCGAATCGTTGTTGCATTTAAGTGTGGCGCAGAAGAACGAGTTATTGTTCCAGCGAGGGATTAACTTCAATGGCCTCCCCAATTGGCAAAAGCGGGGTGTTGGAACGTACTGGCAGGATTTTGAAAAGGACGGCTTCAATCCCAAGACCCGCTCGACAGTAAAGGCCATTCGACGGCGCCTCCACACCGAATTGGAGCTGCCCATGAAGGACGCCTATGCCGAATTCATCCAAAACCGTTTGCGGGAGGCGCAGGCGTGAGGATTTCTCTGAGAAGCTCGTGAAAAATCCAAAAGCCTCGTAGCAGCCGAGGTAACGAGGCTCTGAAATCCTTGCGCGCAAGCAGGTTACAAAAGGATTAGAGCCTCGTTACCTCGGCTGCTACGATTATCTCGCCTTCTGAGAGACAAGCTCGCCCGCACTCCTTTCCATTCCCGATTCTCCCGTTTAGATTCTGCATTTAGATTATGGGCGCGACTCGCGATGATTTCGTTAAGTATCCCCGGACGCCGCACTTGTTCGGCTCGAAGGGAACTGATGATGATAAGCACCTTGGGCAGGATGAATCCAAGGCGCTCATCGCGGACCCTTCTTTGATCGTAGAGGAAAAGCTTGATGGCACGAATGTGGGCATCCACTTCACTCGGTCTGGCCGAATGGTGCTGCAATGTCGCGGACATGAGATTACCGAGGGCATGCACCCACAGTACGACCTTTTCAAGCAGTGGACCGCCGTGAAACGACCTATCCTTGAAGCCATGCTGGCTAACAGGTTCATCCTGTATGGGGAATGGCTTTATGCCAAACATTCGGTCCATTACCGGCGCTTGCCTCATTATTTTTTTGAGTTCGATATCTACGACAAAGAGGCGGAACAGTTCCTTAGCTTGGAGAAGCGCTTGGCGCTGCTGCAGGGGAGAGGCCTGAGGACGGTGCCGGTACTCCATCGTGGCCCGGCAAGTCTCGCCAAACTGCGGTCATTGATCGGCCCCGCTGCGTACGATGGCCGCTTTGAAAACCCGATAACCGGCGAAAGCGACAACTTGATGGAAGGACTATACTGCCGAACGGAGTTGAATGGAACGGTGAGCGGGCGCGCCAAGATGGTGCGAGCTGAATTTGTGGAGAAAGTTAAACGAAGCGAGCATTGGCAACATCAGGCGATGGTGCCGAATCAACTGGCAGCAGGAGTGGACATTTGGGCGTGAACCATACGTTCCAAGATTGGACCGCGCTTGCGGCTGCTACGAACTCTGAGGTCCTGAATTGGGCAGACAGCCAGCCTTGGGCTCGGCAGATGGCTGGTTGCTCTCAGGATGCAGACTGGCACGCCGAGGGCGATGTCTGGACACACAGCCGATTGGTGTGCGCCGAGTTGGAACGGCTAACCGAATGGGCAGGCTTGACCCGAGCTGATCAATTGCAGCTGCTGCTCGCTGCGCTTTTTCACGACTCCGGCAAACCAACCACGTCGGCTCCAGACCCTGACAGCGGGCGGATTCGTTCGCCGAAACACGCGCTGACCAGCGCCGAAATTGCGCGGCGGGTGCTTAGAGAGTTAGGGTGCGATCTAAAGACCCGAGAGGAAATCGTTTCGCTAGTACGGTATCACAGCCGTCCCCCTTACATACTTGAAAAGGAGAATGTGGAGCGCGAGGTCATCTCTCTGTCATGGCTCGTGGATACCCGGCTGCTTTACTGTCTGGCGCTTGCCGATACACGGGGGCGCCACACGAAAGAAATGAGCAGGCCGGAGGAAAACCTTCACTTGTGGAAAATGGTGGCCGAGGAGCTTGGTTGCTTCGGAGCGCCTTATCCGTTTGCCAACAGTCAGGCCAGGTTCCTCTTTTTCCGCGGGAAACTCAGCAGCCTGCATTATGTTCCCCGTGAGGACCACCGTTGCACCGTAACGCTGTTGTCGGGCTTGCCAGGGGCGGGCAAGGATACCTGGTTGTCGCAAAACCGGCCTGCTCTACCCGTGGTCGCGTTGGACGCAATTCGAGACTCTCTGGACGTTGATGCGACGGACAATCAAGGAACGGTAGTCCAATCGGCTCGCGAACAATGCCGCATTCACCTGCGGGCTGGCCGCAATTTCGCCTTCAATGCGACCAACATCACTCGTCAGATGCGCCAGCGATGGATTCACTTATTTGAAGATTACAACGCGCGAATCGAGATTGTTTATCTTGAGCCGCCGCTAGCCACAATCCTTGCCCAAAACCGGCGCCGAGCAAATCCGGTCCCGGAAAAGGTCATACTTGGGCTGCTTGAAAAACTGGAGCCGCCAACTTTCGCAGAATGTCACGGTCTGCTGTTGGTGGAGTCCTGCGGACCTGATGAGAATAAGCATCTCTCAATGAGTTGGAGTAAACACACTGATCCTCGTCCCATCCGAGCGGTCCGGCGCGTTCGGGCTCCGTTTGAGCCACGGGCTGTGGGGGACCTGAGCCGCCGGCGAAAGCTCGGGCTGAGGATCAAGAAAGTGAACGGTATCGCGCTGTCTTCAGGTAAGGGCCGGAATCTCTTACAGTCGAGGCCGCGTATTCTATGGCGAGAGCCTCATCCTGGATTTCACCATCCCACTACCAAGCAAGACATTGCGCAGTTGCTGATAGCGATCGGGCCCTCAGGCATCTACGGCCTGCGTTCGGTTGAACTGACCCGCGCTCCTGTCGGCGGCGGTGCGTGTTCACTGGTATTCGGACGATATGAGGCGCCAGGACGAATTCTCCTTTTCGAACAGCCGCTGCCGCCGTGGCGGTTGAGGGGCTTGCTCGTCAAAGAGCAGGTCGAGCGTTTGGAACGAGCAGGGGCTGTGGTCACTCCGATACGGCAATTGGGAGCAACGCTGGTGGATTGGCCGGGCGATACACTCAAACGCTTTATGTTGGAAGAGGTCCTTCTTCATGAGCTGGGGCATCACGTCTTGCAGCATTGCAAAGCCAAACGACGGGCTCGCATCGCTCGAACGAAAGACCACGAAGCTTTCGCCACTCTGTTCGCTGCGAAGCAAAGAATGGTGTTGGCGAAACGGAATTCTTCGTCAGAATGAACGAGAGAACCACGTTGGTCGGCGACAGCATCGAAAATCCTGCCAATGCCGTCGTCATGGTTCACGCGGCCCAGATGTTTCGAGCTGCTTGCCGTTTTCGGGACACCAAAGGCCTGGCGCGGTCCCCTGAAGTGACAGCGCTCGGCGCTCCCTTCTTTCCTGGCATTGAAGCAGATGCCATCGCCAAACTCCATCCACGGCTCGTGGCTTTCGATAACCTACCCGGTGCGGCAGATGTTTATGGGTACCAGGCTGGGCGGGATTTCGCCGTCATGGTTGGCAACGAGCGTCGCGGCCTATCGTACGAATGTGCGAGGCTCGCTACCGACAAGGTGCAGGTACCGATGCTCTCACGCCGGATCAACTGTCTCAATGTGGCCGCCGCCTCGGCGGTTGCGCTTTATTACCTCTGCTGCACTCGTGTTGGCCCTATGGCTGTCCGAGGAAACCCCAACAACCGCCGGCCAGAGGTGCTACTGCTGGGTGCGGGAGATCACGCGGAACTGGGAAGCGCTATTCGCTCCACTGCGGCCTTCGGTTGCGTTGCGTCACGTCAAGCGGACGTTTATTTCGTACTCACATCCACACACACCACCTGCCCCGCCGCGTTCCGGCAGTAAATCCGCCCATTTGAAAGCACGGGGGTTGTCCAGCAGCGGCCTGTGAGCACCTGAGTGCGGGAAATCGGTTTGAAGGCCTGCGGGGTGGCTTCCGCTATAATCAATTCGCCTTTCTCGCTCATGCCGATGAGTTTCCCATCCGCGACCATGAGCGAACCCTTCCCAAAATCGCGATCGGTCCATTTCACTTCGCCGGTATCGAAGGCCAGGCAGCGCAACTGGTTTTCGTCCACTCCGTACAGATACCCTTTCCAGAGGACGCAACTATTGAAGTGGTTGCGCATATTCTTGTTCTCCCAGAGCTCCTCCGGCGCATTGCCGTTAAGTTTCAGCAACGCCGCGCCATGATTGTAACCGGCAGAAATGAACACCTTGTCTCCTTCGATAATCGGCTCGGCTGCATTGACGTCGTACGAGGTTTTCCAGGGATAGCTCCAGAGTGCACGCCCATCCCCGGCCCGAATAGCCGCAATTGAATCCTTTGTGAACAACGCCAGCCGCCGCTCGTCACCGGCAGAGAATGGGACGGGTGTCGAGTAGCCACCGGCATCTTTTCCCGAAATCCAAACCACTTTTCCCGAACTTTTTTCCAGCGCGGCCCCCGCGCTGCCCATGTTCAGAAAAACTCGGTCGCCCTCAACTAAGGCCGAACCTGCAAAACCCCAGGTAGGTATTTCAAGCCCCGATTCAACATTCAGGTTTTTCTTCCAAATCACCGTGGCCTTCGCAGCATCCAGACAAAAGAGGTGGCCCTGACGGCTGATAGTATAGACCCGGCCGTCTGCAACCGTTGGCGTTGCTCCTGGACCGCCTTCAAAGTATTTTGGATCCAATGGGCAGGCATATGCATGTTTCCAGATGAGCTGTCCAGTGGCCGCATCGAAACAGAAAACCGTATCCGTATCATGGGTATTTCCCATGGTATAGACACGCCCGTTTGAAACCGAAAAGGAAGAAAAGCCCGTGCCCACGGCAGCTCGCCAGACTCGCTTGGGGCCATCCCCGGACCATTTGGACTGCCAGCCCGTTTCGGAAGAAATCCCATTCAGATCCGGTCCGCGCCAGCGATACCAATCGAGTGCAGAGAGCCGGGCGGAGCAAAAAAGCAGCGCTGTGAAAGAAACAACGCGGGTTAAATAGGATAAATGAGTTAAATGGGTTACACAGTATATCACAGCTTTGAATTAAGCTCCCCACGAGTCGCCTGTCAAGAAGCCCTACGCCCGGGTACAAAAAAACAAGGCCACTGGCCTCCAGGGAAAAGCGGCCGAGGACTGCCGCACTCCAAGACGCTAGCGCGGTTTTCGTACGCGCGCCGAAACGCCGAAGATTTTGGAGTGCGGTCCCGACCCATCGGGACCGCTTTTGGTTGCGCGCCTGGGGGCACGCATTGCGAAGCACAGTTCAGCATCGAAATAATCGTTTGATCAGCGTCCCAGCGTCAAGATGCTGGCGGAAAGCGTCGAGGGTGACTGCGCCTATAATGACCAGGCCGGTGATAATTCGTTTCGCCGGCTCGGAAGCGCCGATTTGCGCCAGTCCGGCTTCGAGCGTGGCGATAATGAGCACGCCGAAAAATGTGTTCACCACGGAGCCGCGTCCACCCATCAAACTAGTCCCGCCAATCACCACCGCCGCGATTGCGGAAAGCTCAAATCCCACACCCGCGTTTGGATCCGAGGAGCCGAGCCGTGAAGTGTGAAACACCCCGGCCAATCCACTCAACATCCCCAATATCGCGAAGGCCGCAAGTTTTGGAGGCCTCGGATTGATTCCAGCCAGGCGCACAGCTTGTTCGTTTGTGCCGATCGCCACCAGAAAACGGCCAAAAATTGTCCGCGTTAAAATCACCTGCGCCAAGGCGATTGCTATTAGTGCAATCAGGAATGCGGGCGAGACTGCTATGCCGGCGATTGGCGCAGACAACGGTTCCACAGAGGCGCCGATATATTTGGTCTGGGAATGGGTGGTCAAATACGCGAGGCCTCGCGCGATTTCTAACATTCCCAGCGTGACCACGAATGACGGAATTCCTAACCCGACACTGATTGCCCCGTTGATTGCGCCAGCGATCAAACCGGCAACGAGCGCCAGGACCGCCGCCAACCCGAGCGGCAAATGGAAACTGACGATGGCAACTCCCAGTATCGAGCCGCACAGGCCCAACACGGACCCGACCGAAAGATCAATCCCGCCTGTTATCAACAGCAGCGTCATTCCGGCCGAGACAACGGTCAAGGCGGGGATACGGTTGGCCAGGATGATAAAAGTGCGTGCCGCCAGGAAATTATGGCTGAGCAGCCCGAACAGCAGGATCAACCCAAGCCAAATCACCAGCATCGCGGTGTATTCCATTATCTTCGTGGATTTCACGGGAGCGGGTGGACTCATGACGGGGGAGCAACCAAAGAGTTAAATCGTTAAAAAAGTTAAACGTTAAAACGTTAGAACGGACGTCAGTTCGCGCTATAAACTTACTTGAACGGCGCCGACTGACGTCCAATCTCCCTGGGATTTGGCGGCGCCAGTTTTGCCCAGTACCGCAGGCACGGTAGAGAATCGCGAATGATTTGCAAAGGCGTCCAACGCTGGCCGTTTTAACGTTTTAACTTTTAACCTTTTTAACGATTTAACCCAACCGTGTTCATTCGTGTTTATTCGTCGTTTTGATGATGTCCACCGCCGTCGTTTGATCAGCAGGCGCGGATTCGCCTTTGAGGATCTTCAATGCGGCTTCGATTCCGAACACAGCAAGTAGATCGGCGTGCTGGTCGGCGGTGGCGATGATCTGCCCTTTGTCCAGCAAAGGCCGGACGGCGCTAATGTTGTCGAAGCCCACAATCATGATCTGACCCGTTTTGCCAATGGCCTGAACGGCCGAGGCGGCGCCCAGCGCCATGTTGTCATTGGCGCACAGGAGCGCCTTCAGATCAGGATGCTCGCTGAGGATGGCTGCGGCTACGCCATTGGCCTTTTCCATCTCCCAGTTGCCGCTTTGCACGCTCACGATGTTCATGCCCGCGGCTTTCATGGCATCTTCGAAGCCGAGGCGCCGCTGTTGGCCGTTGAAAGCGGTCGGAATACCTCCGATGATGGCGACCTTGTCTCCAGGTTTGAGCCGCTTGGCAAGCGCCTCACCGACTTTGCGCGCACCCATGCGGTTATCCGGGCCGACGAACGGTACCTTCAGGCCAGCCTCTTCAAGCACGCCGGCATCGAGCTTGTTATCAATGTTCACCACCAGAATACCGGCATCCTTGGCATGTCTGAGGGCCGGCACCAGCGCCTTCGAATCGGCAGGCGCGATGACAATCGCATTGACCTGTTGCGCCACCATTTGCTCGACCAGGTTCACCTGTTCGGCCAGATCAGTCTCGTTTTTCATGCCATTGACGATGAGATCGTATCTGTCGCTATTGGCGGCCTGATGTTTTTTGGCTCCTTCGGCCATTGTGTTGAAGAATTCGTTGGCCAGCGATTTCATCGCCAGGGCGATCTTCGGTTTGGCGCCGGGGCTGGTGTTGCGGGAGGATTGTGGCTCAGACTTTCCGCAG
Organism: Verrucomicrobiota bacterium; assembly: GCA_003176045.1. Taxonomy (GTDB): domain Bacteria; phylum Verrucomicrobiota; class Verrucomicrobiia; order Limisphaerales; family UBA8199; genus PSRM01. Next base: position 19,127 of record PSRM01000298.1, read on the forward strand.
CCGGAGACGAAGAAACTAAAAACAGCCAGGGTAGCCGCCGTAGAGAGTAGGGCATGCATCTCGCCTGCCCCACGACCCAGGCTCGCACCAAAAGGCAATATGCCTAACCAAATTTTTTTCAATCGGTCTTGGCGAACTCTCATTCGCCTCAAAATACCGATCTATAGCAGCAGATGTAAATCCCGTTGGTTAATTGGCTGTGCGGAGTTTATACACATTGGAAGGCCGCCCCAGGCCGACGGCCATGTGTCCTACCAGGCGAACGGGATCGGCAGTTTCGGTTCTTGCATCCGCAAAAGTCACCTCCGTTTCGGTGTCTCCGTCCCGAACCCGGACACGCTCCTTTTTCTCGTCAATCTCCAGAAGTTGTATTTTATCCTGCCGCTCGCCGGGTTTTAGTGTCAGGATAACGGGCTTGCCTGCTGCCGGGGATTGGGCAGGCGGTTCGATGCGCAGAATAGCGCATTTGCCGTCAACGGCCACCATCCCAAGGAGCGTGATCCTGGCTCTGGGTGGAGGCGGTTGCTCTTCCGGCTTTGGTGGCGGACGAAGCCGGAACACGTTGGCTACTGTGATTGTGTCGTAACCGTTTGAGGCATCTGCGCCAAGCATGAGGGACGATACAGCGCAAGAAAAGAAACTCAGAATCAGAAATCCACAAGTGCGAGCCATTATCATAGGGGAATTAACACCGAAAAGGCCTCTTGGTTGCGCTAAGGCCCGTGCCTTCCGCGGAGCGCGGGTGTCCTCACCGGTGTCCTCACCCGCAGCGGCCACTTTGGAGCGCGGCATTTATGCCGCTTCATTGGCCATAGGGAATTATGGTTCTGAATATTCCTGTGCCTTCGACATTTGGGCACTGAAGCGGCATAAATGCCGCGCTCCCCGCGGCTGCGGCTGGGGACAGATGCGCTCCAAAAAAAAAGGCGGCCCGACGATGAACGCCGGGCCGCCCCAACCCAATGACCGCTATGAAACGGGAGCGGAGCTTACGCCAGCCCC